>NZ_CP026362.1:3347500-3407500 GCF_004116955.1 Bacillus vallismortis
CTTATATTCCGTAATATATCCTTAGAAAGGAGGTGATCCAGCCGCACCTTCCGATACGGCTACCTTGTTACGACTTCACCCCAATCATCTGTCCCACCTTCGGCGGCTGGCTCCTAAAAGGTTACCTCACCGACTTCGGGTGTTACAAACTCTCGTGGTGTGACGGGCGGTGTGTACAAGGCCCGGGAACGTATTCACCGCGGCATGCTGATCCGCGATTACTAGCGATTCCAGCTTCACGCAGTCGAGTTGCAGACTGCGATCCGAACTGAGAACAGATTTGTGGGATTGGCTTAACCTCGCGGTTTCGCTGCCCTTTGTTCTGTCCATTGTAGCACGTGTGTAGCCCAGGTCATAAGGGGCATGATGATTTGACGTCATCCCCACCTTCCTCCGGTTTGTCACCGGCAGTCACCTTAGAGTGCCCAACTGAATGCTGGCAACTAAGATCAAGGGTTGCGCTCGTTGCGGGACTTAACCCAACATCTCACGACACGAGCTGACGACAACCATGCACCACCTGTCACTCTGCCCCCGAAGGGGACGTCCTATCTCTAGGATTGTCAGAGGATGTCAAGACCTGGTAAGGTTCTTCGCGTTGCTTCGAATTAAACCACATGCTCCACCGCTTGTGCGGGCCCCCGTCAATTCCTTTGAGTTTCAGTCTTGCGACCGTACTCCCCAGGCGGAGTGCTTAATGCGTTAGCTGCAGCACTAAGGGGCGGAAACCCCCTAACACTTAGCACTCATCGTTTACGGCGTGGACTACCAGGGTATCTAATCCTGTTCGCTCCCCACGCTTTCGCTCCTCAGCGTCAGTTACAGACCAGAGAGTCGCCTTCGCCACTGGTGTTCCTCCACATCTCTACGCATTTCACCGCTACACGTGGAATTCCACTCTCCTCTTCTGCACTCAAGTTCCCCAGTTTCCAATGACCCTCCCCGGTTGAGCCGGGGGCTTTCACATCAGACTTAAGAAACCGCCTGCGAGCCCTTTACGCCCAATAATTCCGGACAACGCTTGCCACCTACGTATTACCGCGGCTGCTGGCACGTAGTTAGCCGTGGCTTTCTGGTTAGGTACCGTCAAGGTGCCGCCCTATTTGAACGGCACTTGTTCTTCCCTAACAACAGAGCTTTACGATCCGAAAACCTTCATCACTCACGCGGCGTTGCTCCGTCAGACTTTCGTCCATTGCGGAAGATTCCCTACTGCTGCCTCCCGTAGGAGTCTGGGCCGTGTCTCAGTCCCAGTGTGGCCGATCACCCTCTCAGGTCGGCTACGCATCGTTGCCTTGGTGAGCCATTACCTCACCAACTAGCTAATGCGCCGCGGGTCCATCTGTAGGTGGTAGCCGAAGCCACCTTTTATGTTTGAACCATGCGGTTCAAACAAGCATCCGGTATTAGCCCCGGTTTCCCGGAGTTATCCCAGTCTTACAGGCAGGTTACCCACGTGTTACTCACCCGTCCGCCGCTAACATCAGGGAGCAAGCTCCCATCTGTCCGCTCGACTTGCATGTATTAGGCACGCCGCCAGCGTTCGTCCTGAGCCAGGATCAAACTCTCCGATAAAAGTTTGACTGACTACGCACATTGCTGTGCGATTTATAAAAATGAATTAACAGGTACGTTTTGTCTTGTTTAGTTTTCAAAGATCATTTTTTTGTGCGCTTTGTTAAAGCAACTTTATTAGTATATAACGTTACTTCTTCAAAGTCAACAACTTTTTCTTATTTAATTACACTAGCGTGCAACTGCTTGGCGGCGTCCTACTCTCACAGGGGGAAACCCCCGACTACCATCGGCGCTGAAGAGCTTAACTTCCGTGTTCGGCATGGGAACGGGTGTGACCTCTTCGCTATCGCCACCAAACAAATGCCTTCAGGATGAAGGTACTGGGCGTTTCTCACAGGATGTGAGAGCCCTTAGCGGAGTTTCTTTCCGCCTTTTAGAGAGATGTTCTCTCAAAACTAGATAACAGATATGACATCAATCAAAATGTGGTTAAGTCCTCGATCGATTAGTATCTGTCAGCTCCATGTGTCGCCACACTTCCACCTCAGACCTATCAACCTGATCATCTTTCAGGGATCTTACTTCCTTGCGGAATGGGAAATCTCATCTTGAGGGGGGCTTCATGCTTAGATGCTTTCAGCACTTATCCCGTCCGCACATAGCTACCCAGCGATGCCCTTGGCAGAACAACTGGTACACCAGCGGTGCGTCCATCCCGGTCCTCTCGTACTAAGGACAGCTCCTCTCAAATTTCCTGCGCCCGCGACGGATAGGGACCGAACTGTCTCACGACGTTCTGAACCCAGCTCGCGTACCGCTTTAATGGGCGAACAGCCCAACCCTTGGGACCGACTACAGCCCCAGGATGCGATGAGCCGACATCGAGGTGCCAAACCTCCCCGTCGATGTGGACTCTTGGGGGAGATAAGCCTGTTATCCCCGGGGTAGCTTTTATCCGTTGAGCGATGGCCCTTCCATGCGGAACCACCGGATCACTAAGCCCGACTTTCGTCCCTGCTCGACTTGTAGGTCTCGCAGTCAAGCTCCCTTGTGCCTTTACACTCTGCGAATGATTTCCAACCATTCTGAGGGAACCTTTGGGCGCCTCCGTTACCTTTTAGGAGGCGACCGCCCCAGTCAAACTGCCCACCTGACACTGTCTCCCCGCCCGATAAGGGCGGCGGGTTAGAAGGTCAATACAGCCAGGGTAGTATCCCACCGATGCCTCCACCGAAGCTGGCGCTCCGGTTTCCAAGGCTCCTACCTATCCTGTACAAGCTGTACCAACATTCAATATCAGGCTGCAGTAAAGCTCCACGGGGTCTTTCCGTCCTGTCGCGGGTAACCTGCATCTTCACAGGTACTATAATTTCACCGAGTCTCTCGTTGAGACAGTGCCCAGATCGTTGCGCCTTTCGTGCGGGTCGGAACTTACCCGACAAGGAATTTCGCTACCTTAGGACCGTTATAGTTACGGCCGCCGTTTACTGGGGCTTCAATTCGCACCTTCGCTTACGCTAAGCGCTCCTCTTAACCTTCCAGCACCGGGCAGGCGTCAGCCCCTATACTTCGCCTTACGGCTTCGCAGAGACCTGTGTTTTTGCTAAACAGTCGCCTGGGCCTATTCACTGCGGCTCTCTCGGGCTTGCACCCTAACAGAGCACCCCTTCTCCCGAAGTTACGGGGTCATTTTGCCGAGTTCCTTAACGAGAGTTCTCTCGATCACCTTAGGATTCTCTCCTCGCCTACCTGTGTCGGTTTGCGGTACGGGCACCTCTCACCTCGCTAGAGGCTTTTCTTGGCAGTGTGGAATCAGGAACTTCGCTACTATATTTCGCTCGCCATCACAGCTCAGCCTTATGGGAAACGGATTTGCCTATTTCCCAGCCTAACTGCTTGGACGCGGATATCCAATACCGCGCTTACCCTATCCTCCTGCGTCCCCCCATTGCTCAAATGGTGAGGAGGTGGTACAGGAATATCAACCTGTTGTCCATCGCCTACGCCTTTCGGCCTCGGCTTAGGTCCCGACTAACCCTGAGCGGACGAGCCTTCCTCAGGAAACCTTAGGCATTCGGTGGAGGGGATTCTCACCCCTCTTTCGCTACTCATACCGGCATTCTCACTTCTAAGCGCTCCACCAGTCCTTCCGGTCTGGCTTCACAGCCCTTAGAACGCTCTCCTACCACTGTTCGAAGAACAGTCCGCAGCTTCGGTGATACGTTTAGCCCCGGTACATTTTCGGCGCAGAGTCACTCGACCAGTGAGCTATTACGCACTCTTTAAATGGTGGCTGCTTCTAAGCCAACATCCTGGTTGTCTAAGCAACTCCACATCCTTTTCCACTTAACGTATACTTTGGGACCTTAGCTGGCGGTCTGGGCTGTTTCCCTTTCGACTACGGATCTTATCACTCGCAGTCTGACTCCCAAGGATAAGTCATTGGCATTCGGAGTTTGACTGAATTCGGTAACCCGGTAGGGGCCCCTAGTCCAATCAGTGCTCTACCTCCAAGACTCTTACCTTGAGGCTAGCCCTAAAGCTATTTCGGAGAGAACCAGCTATCTCCAGGTTCGATTGGCATTTCACCCCTACCCACACCTCATCCCCGCACTTTTCAACGTGCGTGGGTTCGGGCCTCCATTCAGTGTTACCTGAACTTCACCCTGGACATGGGTAGATCACCTGGTTTCGGGTCTACGACCACGTACTCATGCGCCCTATTCAGACTCGCTTTCGCTGCGGCTCCGCATCTTCTGCTTAACCTTGCACGGGATCGTAACTCGCCGGTTCATTCTACAAAAGGCACGCCATCACCCGTTAACGGGCTCTGACTACTTGTAGGCACACGGTTTCAGGATCTCTTTCACTCCCCTTCCGGGGTGCTTTTCACCTTTCCCTCACGGTACTGGTTCACTATCGGTCACTAGGGAGTATTTAGCCTTGGGAGATGGTCCTCCCGGATTCCGACGGAATTTCACGTGTTCCGCCGTACTCAGGATCCACTCAGGAGAGAACGAAGTTTTGACTACAGGGCTGTTACCTCCTATGGCGGGCCTTTCCAGACCTCTTCATCTACCTCGTTCCTTTGTAACTCCGTACAGAGTGTCCTACAACCCCAAGAGGCAAGCCTCTTGGTTTGGGCTAATCCCGTTTCGCTCGCCGCTACTCAGGGAATCGCATTTGCTTTCTCTTCCTCCGGGTACTTAGATGTTTCAGTTCCCCGGGTCTGCCTTCTCATATCCTATGAATTCAGATATGGATACCACTCCATTACGAGTGGTGGGTTTCCCCATTCGGAAATCTCCGGATCAAAGCTTGCTTACAGCTCCCCGAAGCATATCGGTGTTCGTCCCGTCCTTCATCGGCTCCTAGTGCCAAGGCATCCACCGTGCGCCCTTTCTAACTTAACCGTTAAAAAGTATCACTATGTGATATCTTGTCTTACTAATTGAATGTGATGTCTACTGTTATCTAGTTTTCAAAGAACACGTTTCGAAGGAATGATCCTTCAAAACTAAACAAGACAGGGAACGTTCTGTTTATAAGACCCAAGGTCTTATATTCCGTAATATATCCTTAGAAAGGAGGTGATCCAGCCGCACCTTCCGATACGGCTACCTTGTTACGACTTCACCCCAATCATCTGTCCCACCTTCGGCGGCTGGCTCCTAAAAGGTTACCTCACCGACTTCGGGTGTTACAAACTCTCGTGGTGTGACGGGCGGTGTGTACAAGGCCCGGGAACGTATTCACCGCGGCATGCTGATCCGCGATTACTAGCGATTCCAGCTTCACGCAGTCGAGTTGCAGACTGCGATCCGAACTGAGAACAGATTTGTGGGATTGGCTTAACCTCGCGGTTTCGCTGCCCTTTGTTCTGTCCATTGTAGCACGTGTGTAGCCCAGGTCATAAGGGGCATGATGATTTGACGTCATCCCCACCTTCCTCCGGTTTGTCACCGGCAGTCACCTTAGAGTGCCCAACTGAATGCTGGCAACTAAGATCAAGGGTTGCGCTCGTTGCGGGACTTAACCCAACATCTCACGACACGAGCTGACGACAACCATGCACCACCTGTCACTCTGCCCCCGAAGGGGACGTCCTATCTCTAGGATTGTCAGAGGATGTCAAGACCTGGTAAGGTTCTTCGCGTTGCTTCGAATTAAACCACATGCTCCACCGCTTGTGCGGGCCCCCGTCAATTCCTTTGAGTTTCAGTCTTGCGACCGTACTCCCCAGGCGGAGTGCTTAATGCGTTAGCTGCAGCACTAAGGGGCGGAAACCCCCTAACACTTAGCACTCATCGTTTACGGCGTGGACTACCAGGGTATCTAATCCTGTTCGCTCCCCACGCTTTCGCTCCTCAGCGTCAGTTACAGACCAGAGAGTCGCCTTCGCCACTGGTGTTCCTCCACATCTCTACGCATTTCACCGCTACACGTGGAATTCCACTCTCCTCTTCTGCACTCAAGTTCCCCAGTTTCCAATGACCCTCCCCGGTTGAGCCGGGGGCTTTCACATCAGACTTAAGAAACCGCCTGCGAGCCCTTTACGCCCAATAATTCCGGACAACGCTTGCCACCTACGTATTACCGCGGCTGCTGGCACGTAGTTAGCCGTGGCTTTCTGGTTAGGTACCGTCAAGGTGCCGCCCTATTTGAACGGCACTTGTTCTTCCCTAACAACAGAGCTTTACGATCCGAAAACCTTCATCACTCACGCGGCGTTGCTCCGTCAGACTTTCGTCCATTGCGGAAGATTCCCTACTGCTGCCTCCCGTAGGAGTCTGGGCCGTGTCTCAGTCCCAGTGTGGCCGATCACCCTCTCAGGTCGGCTACGCATCGTTGCCTTGGTGAGCCATTACCTCACCAACTAGCTAATGCGCCGCGGGTCCATCTGTAGGTGGTAGCCGAAGCCACCTTTTATGTTTGAACCATGCGGTTCAAACAAGCATCCGGTATTAGCCCCGGTTTCCCGGAGTTATCCCAGTCTTACAGGCAGGTTACCCACGTGTTACTCACCCGTCCGCCGCTAACATCAGGGAGCAAGCTCCCATCTGTCCGCTCGACTTGCATGTATTAGGCACGCCGCCAGCGTTCGTCCTGAGCCAGGATCAAACTCTCCGATAAAAGTTTGACTGACTACGCACATTGCTGTGCGATTTATAAAAATGAATTAACAGGTACGTTTTGTCTTGTTTAGTTTTCAAAGATCATTTTTTTGTGCGCTTTGTTAAAGCAACTTTATTAGTATATAACGTTACTTCTTCAAAGTCAACAACTTTTTTAAAAACATTTAGTGGAGCCTAGCGGGATCGAACCGCTGACCTCCTGCGTGCAAAGCAGGCGCTCTCCCAGCTGAGCTAAGGCCCCATTGGAATGGTCGGGAAGACAGGATTCGAACCTGCGACCCCATGGTCCCAAACCATGTGCTCTACCAAGCTGAGCTACTTCCCGATTGTCTATTCATTTAAAATAATGATGGCGCGCCCGAGAGGAGTCGAACCCCTAACCTTTTGATCCGTAGTCAAACGCTCTATCCAATTGAGCTACGGGCGCAACAAGTGCATTTTAAAATATCCCACTAGGATAAAAATGGAGCGGAAGACGGGATTCGAACCCGCGACCCCCACCTTGGCAAGGTGGTGTTCTACCACTGAACTACTTCCGCATATCGCAATAAAAAAAGCTTTCTCCTTTTTGAGAAACCTTGATAATAATACCTTAATAAAGCTTCCAAGCGGGCTCGAACCGCTGACCTCTTCCTTACCATGGAAGAGCATCTTGAAAGTTTATATCCGGTTTCTTAGGACAAAAGTAATTATAGCAGGGTTTTGATAAATGTCAATACGGTTTAAACAAATTTAGAAAGGTGGCGAATAATCGTGTTTGCCACCTTTCTGCCACCCTGGGTGGCGGACACCTGAAATTAACCCCGAACAAATAATTCATTAAAATTAAAAATGAGCCCAAAATAAAAAACCATCTATTATAAGATGGCTTTCATTTAACAACTTTCAATGTTCTTGGTAATCCTTCTTCCCAAGTTACATATTCTTTTCTTCTTAATGCATCCAAAAGGCCTTTTACTGTGCTTGTTGATTTCAAACTTAGTTCTTTCATTAGTTCTCTATATGATGGAGGAAACCCCTTTTCCTTTATATGTTTTTCAATTGCCTTCAACGCTTCTAATTGTCTCTCTGTGATTTTACGCATAATTCCTGACCCCTCTTTTAGTTGTTGCAGGAGAAACTGCAAGGATATTTTCGATAGTAAACGTCTTTGTTTGTCGGCTGGTGAAACAATAAGCTCGAATGTAACCCTGCTTAATTTGCCGAACAATAATTGATCTCTTTGTGATAAGGCCGTCATTTTTCATATAAATCATATCTAATGCTGTTTTCTCATTTAATGAACGTTTTAAAATCGATTCCATGCTTTCCTCCTCCTTCTTTACCATTATTTTATACGAACGTTAGTTCTGTTTCAAGTTGAAAAGCGAATGTTTGTTCTGTTATTATTTACTCAAGGAGTGATGAACATGTCTGAAGGAATTTTTGATAAACGGTGGGAACAAAAATTTATCTTGCCCGAACACAGAGAAGCTTTATTACATAGAAAGATCGAAACCAAAAAAATTGAAAAGCCTGTTCTTGATGGATACCAACTTGAGGAAATGGCGCGGGTTATTTCTGAAGCAATGGAGAACAATGCGGCTATGACCATTAGTTTTTATAGAAATGGCTTTATTGAGGACGTAACCGGACATGTTCATTACATAAATGAAGTTAATCAAAATCTACATGTAAAGGATTTTAAAGGGGATACTAATTATATAGCATTTGATTGGCTTGTTTTTGCAGAAACAAAATAACCCTCTCTAAACGAGAGGGGCACTGCAAGTTATGTTTGTAATCTTGCAGCCATTTGCATTTCTTCTTTTTTTGTGTTAGATAAATCAGTATGCACTTGCAAACTGCCTCCAATAAAAGCAATTAACCCAGCCACAATAACTATGGAGGAAACAGACAAACCGATTTGCTTTTTAATATTCATACAAGCAATCACCTCGCTGAATTTGAAGTTGTGCCTCAACCATCTGATCATAATACATTGTAGCATTTTCATAGTCTTTTGACTCTTTGAAGTAATTAGCTGTGAGAAGTGTCAATTCTTCTATATATGAAAACATGTGGATATTTTTTAGTTTATCTAATATTTTGGTGAGTGCTTTCTCATTACCACCTTCGACGTATAATGCTTTCAAATACTCATTCAACAATACAAAAAGATGATCTTCATATTCTTTCGATAACTCTAAACCCTTTTGTAAGATTATACTTGCCTCATCCTTTTTCTGTTTGAACAAAACAATAGCCAATGAATAAAAACAGTGAGGGAGTGTCTGGGACTTTATTTCTTCACCAACAGCAATAGACTCTTTTAAATACTCTTCAGCTATATCAGTTTGGTCCATATAGTGGTGACTCTCGCCTAGATTGTAAAGTGCTGAAGTAATTAGCCTTTTATGACCTAATTCTTTAGCCAACTTTAAAGCTTCTTCAAGATGCTGTAAACCTTTTTCGTAATGTTTAAAGTCGAGATAGTTACCAACAACTACGAATAGACTTTGAATTTTACGGACTTTGTATAGTGGGTGCTGATCATATACTTCAAGTGCTTTCAATATATGATGCATAGAGACGTGCGTTTGTTTCATATTGTAATATGCTTCAGCTACTTTAAAATGAAATTCCGCCTGCTCAATTTCATCCTTTACAGCATAAAGTTCTTTTTCTGCTTTACGATAAAAGTTTATGGCCTCTACATATTCTTTATGATCAAATTCATACATACCGCGGAAAAATAACGAGTAATACTTCAGGAGTCCAGTTAGTTTTTTTTGTGGAGTTTCAATCTTTTCAAGTAATTCAGCTATACTCGGTCGTGACGTCCTATACTTTTTCTCCGGTTCTAAGTAATCGAGCATCAACTGATGACGAAAACACATAAGAGAATAATATATCAGTAAATCCTGGTCCTCTTCCATTTTTTTAATTTCCTGTTCAACTTCAACTTTCAAAATTTCAGCATCCGGAACACTGAATTGACGAATCATTTTATACCAGTCGTTGATTTTAACGCCTACATGTGACGATGGCAAAACCAAATCCATGGCTTAACCTCCCTCTCCATCCTTTTTATGTAATATTTTATCATTTTCCATATAATGCTTGTCCGCAAAAAAACCGCAAACTTTTTCTTCGGTTCAATTCATAATTCTTAAAAATAAAATTCATAATAAAAAAGCAGGCGTTACGCCTGCTTTTTTGTAAGGACTCTATCAATTAAAAACAAAAACAAACTGAATAACAAGGACATAACTAACATGTCGAGTATAGTTATCCCCGAATCTCTCTTTATACCGAAGAACAAAATAGCTTGTAAAATTAAAGAGACCAAGAAAAACAATATGTACTTCATACTTTTCATGTTAGAACATCCCCTTTAGCGTTTTTATTTACCGATACAACGTACACTAAACCAAGCTAAACTTGCAGCTAAACCAACTACTCCGCCCTTAATGGCATTTTTACCTACTATTTTAATGATCTGAATTGCAGCTTCTTTCCAGAGTTTCTTTTCAAGTAATTTTTGTAAACCACCTGTAATAAAGCCGATTCCAGTGAAGTCAATGATCTTGTCTTTCAAGCAACCCATATATGATGCTGTCGAGAAATCTCCTGCAGGATTTGGAACACCTACTAGGTCAGATTCAGTGAGCTCCTCACCATTAACCATTTTAACAAAGGCAACGATAGGCGCAACGTTCTCAGGTCCGAATTTTTCAGAGACTAATTGCTCATTTACAACATATTTGCCATTTTCGAGAGTAGATGCTTCATCAAATATAAACTGCATTTCCTGTGCTAATTGGTCTTCTTCTGAAAGATTTTGCGCATTAGCAAATGGCGTAAACACCGCTACAGATAAAGCTAAAGCACACATCAAGGCAACAATAGACTTCCAATTTTTCTTTAAGGTAATCAACTTTGAAACTCCTCCTTTGGAAATGATTAGTATTACCTAATATTGTTATATCAATTATCCATGCACTTATCAACCATATTTTACATAATTATCAATCACGTGGTAATATTTTGATATCAAAACAGTTTAGAAGGGATAGATAATGAAAGTATTTGAAGCTAAATCACTGCTTTCTGAAGCTGAAAACCGAGCAAAGGAATATAAAGTAACAAGGAATCAAATGGTTAAATTAAAGAAAGCATTTAAAGCTGTCGCTGATTTAGATGATAGTGAGTTTTCTGGTAAAGGCGCCAATAACATTAAATCATTTTATGAAGATCAGGCTGGCATTGCTGACCAATGGATTGATCTAATTGAGATGAAAATTTCTTTTTTAACGAGTATTCCTGGTATTTTGGAAGACGCTAGCTTATCAGATGCCTACATAGAAGAATCTTTCTTAGAGCATGAGTTGGCCAATGCTAATTCTAAATCAAAATCCATCATGTCAGAACAGAAAAAGGCCATCAAAGACATCTTAAATGAAATACACGATATCCTTCCCTTAGATGTTTTTTCAACGGAAGATTTTAAAAATGAGTTATCTTCTGCTGAGAAAAAACGAAAAAATACAGTCGAGAAAATAAGTGAAGTCGATGAAAACCTAACGTCAGAATACGCCCTTTCAGAAGCAAATGAACAAATGATTCAGGCTGATTACCAAGCACTCATGAACGCTACAGCAAAAGGCAAGAGCGCCTCTCCCATCCACTATAATGCCAAGGCTTATAGGGACAGTGAAATTCATAAGATGACCGAGGATGTAAAAAAACAAACTACTGACTATATTTCCTTTAAAGATCAGCAGGCCGAACAAAGAAGAATTGCGAAGGAACAAGAGGAGCTCGCAAATAGGCCATGGTATGAAAAGACCTGGGATGTCGTTTGTAATTTTACGGGGGAAGTCTCCGGATATTATGATTATAAGAGAGCTGCTGATGGCGTCGATCCAGTCACCGGTGAAAAATTAACTGATGGGCAACGGGTGGCAGCTGGCGCAATGGCTGCGGCAGGATACATCCCTATAGTTGGCTGGGCCGGGAAATTAGCCAAAGGCGGAAAAGCTGTTTACTCAACGAGCAAAGCCATCTATAGGGCAGACAAAGCGCTTGATATCTATAAAACTTCTAAGACATTCCCTGCCCTTCAAAACTCCAGTAAAGGACTCTACGGTCTTGCGTCAGCGAATGGTTTTAGTGAAGCAATAACCGGCCGCGATATGTTTAGGAATAAGATTTCCGAGGAGAGACGTGAAAACAGCTTAAACAGTGCGCTTGCCTCAATTGCTCCGATAGGAATGATTGGTGCAGGTAAAGCATTAAAAATAAATTCTGGCGCAGGTAAACCTTCCAACTTATTCAGAGGAGAAGATTTCCCTTATGCAACAAAAAGACCAAATGGTATCGGTAAATCTCATATTTCACCTGAGACCGGGAACCTTGTCCCCGCAAACAAAAGTGGAATGTATCAAGGCCGTCAGGTAACTGTTACAGAACATATTTTAGGAGGGTATAGGAAAGGTGGAAAATCCAATAGTCCATATACCAGTTTTACAATTAACAAAAAGATAGCAAAAGGTTACGGGGAATATACTATTGAATTAAATATATCAGCTCTACGAAAAGCCATACGTTCTGGAGAACTAAAAGGAGTTGCTATCCTAAATCCAAAACAAATTGAGAGACTTATAAAAAACGACACGAGACAAACAGAAAACTGGAAGAAAAAAGCTCTAAAATGGACTAGTAGAGATACAGAGTATTTTGTTAAGGGTGAGATACCAAAAGAATACTTCAAAATGTTTCCTAAGGAGTGAAGAGAATGTTTCTTTATTATCAAAATGAGTGCTTAGGTGAGATAGATGGAGCAACAATAGAAGGACCTTGGGCTTATGGAAAAATTAAACCTAATGACAATATGGAAAAATTCAAAGATTTTTTTAGAGCAGTGGTGGATGAAGATGATCCCTCTGCAATCGAGAAGTTTGATGATGCTCTACTAGATGATGATAATTGGTTTATCATCGATGATGAGCAAAAAAAAGTAGGGATTTCTTTACCAGGAATCTACGAAGAAGATAACGAAATAAACTGGAGATGGAGATAAAAACAAAAAGGCCCCCTCATAAAGAGGCAGGGCCTTTTTCATTTCAATTTCTCTTCAATTTTCGCTTTTGTCTTAGGTCCATAAACGCCATCAGCAGTCAGACCACTTACTGACTGGAATCGTTTGACTGCATTTGCTGTTTTCGGCCCATAAACGCCATCAATGCCATTATTTTTCGCCCCTTTATCCGGATAAAAATAAAGAGCAGCAAGAGCATTTTGAACTTGTCTGACATTTGTTCCTTTCGTCATCGGACTTGTCACTTTAATAATTCCGGAAGGAAGCGGGTATGATGTCTTTTTGCCGCTTGTTTTAGCGCTGCTGGATGAAATGGATCCTTTTAGTTTCAACTTTTGTCCAACTGTAATTTTATTCGGATCTTTAATGTTATTCCAGCTCTGAAGATTTGCCACACTCACTCCGTGCTCTTTTGCTATTGCAGAAAGAGTATCACCTTTTTTCACTGTATATGTTGTTCCGGATCCTGAAGAGCCGCCTGAAGACGCTGAGCTTTCGCCTCCGATTTTTCTTAATTCATCAGCGATAGCGGCTTTTACTTCATCCCATCGACCCTCTGACAAAATCCGGTGAGGGCAAAATTTCCCGTTCCAGTCTTGATGTTTGCGAACTCGATCAACACCCCAGCCGCGTTCTTTAAGCAGCTGCGCCACAAACTTGATCGCCAGCTTTTCAGCAGCGTAGTATTTAGCACCTCCGGACTCGCTATAACAGATTTCGACACCAATCGACTTACGATTCCCGGGACCGTTTGTTCCGTCACCTGTGTGCCATGCATTGCGATTTAATGGTAGTCCTTGAATAACCTCTTTGTCATCAACGGCAAAGTGAAAACTAGTTGAACTGGTGTTTCCAATCATGTAACTGATCTCGTTAGCAGCTGACGCATCATTTGCCGTGTTATGGATGGTAATGTATTCCGCCGTCATGGGGTTTGGACATTTCAAAGCATATTTAGCTTCTGATACAAGATTCTTTTTAACTGAGATTGTCATATGTTTCCTCTCCTATTCTTTTTTTAGATAAAAAAGGCTGCCAGTTACCCAGCAGCTTGTTCTTTGTTTTTAGTTGTTTTTTCGTTGTCTTCTTCAATTACATGAAGCCGGTCCGTGATAGCCGCCGGAATCTTAACGCCGATCTGTGCCAGGTTCTCAGTAATTGAAAGCCCCTCATTTGCAATATAAAAAAGAACGGTTCCAAATGTTAGAACACCGTTCAGATTGAGAATAGTATCGACGATATTTGCCAAGATGACCACTAGAAAGCTAAGCATTTTTCGGACATAACCAAACCAAGCACTTCGGCTACGTAACTTCTTGAATTTCCACGCCTTAATTACGCCTGTTATAACGTCAAGGATGCTGAGAACTAACAATAAATCAAGGTACTTCACACCACCAAACAAATAAATTCTCGCTAAATCCAACGTTTCAAAGTTAATAAACACACTCGTTTCCTCCATTTCTTTATCACCTCCTTAGAGGCAAAATAAAAGGACAGCCTGACTTTATGAGACGGCTGTCCCTCTTACTGAAAAGTTTCCATTCGTCAAAGATTTGAGTTCCATCACGATTTCTTTAAAACCGGTAATATCAAAAGACCAGGCTTCTGACTTCCCTGTTGTGCTAGTAGCAAACGTGCCATCGTCCACTTTTTGCCCTCTCAGAGCTCGTTTTGTACCAGATAAGGATTTACCCCAAAATATTAATTCACTTGTCTCAGCTGTCCCATAAACCTCAATGAGCAACGTTTTAAATGATCCAACAGTTAACAGAGTACCTTCCCCGATTGTTTCTGTTTTATCATGAAAAACAACATCCATTGTTTTTGCTTGAGTGTCTAATGAGCTGATATTCAAGCCTTCAGTCTGAACTTTTAAGCGGCCATCATCGGTTAAGTTGCTCTTATCTATTTGCATTGCGAGCGGAGCAGCTGACGTAATAGGAACAGCTTGTTTAATATTTATATCTTCTTCCCCAGCGCCAAGCGACTGATAAAGCAAGAATTCGGACTGTTGCAGATTACCGTTTGCATACCTGAAGCGGAAATATCGCTGGGTTAAATAAATCCATTCAGTCTCGCCAAGCGTATTCGCTTTAACAACCAATGATGAAACTGTGGACCACGTATTCGCATCATTACTTTCTTCGATGAATAATGTTCCTTCACGATCAGAATAAGCATGACCTTTTACCTTTGAAATTAAGACTTGACCTAATCGATCTTGGCCATACTGTGTATATACCTCGGTTGCTTTTAAGACTTTGTTTGTCAGCAGCTCTGCATTACCCGAAATGGCAGCTACCGGCACTACAAAATCTCTGTTTCCTTCTCTGTATGGCTTGGCTGCCCCCGGTTTACCTGCTGCATCTGTTGGAAATTGAAAACTATACATCACCATTTACAAATCCTCCTTACTATTGTTTATCTTTAACTGCCAATCATAGGCGTTACATCGCGCCCACCCCCTTTCAGGCAAAATAAAAAAGCCCTAAATGGCTTCTCCTGTGATCTCCTTATACTGTTCTGCAGTGATTAGATTTTTTTCTATTCCTTCCTGTAAATCTTCGGGCGAGCAATCTTTGTAATGGATTGCCTGCTTCACCATTTCAGCAGTAGCCCAGTTATAATACAAAGCCAATACCCAATAATTCATACGTTATTCTCTCCTTGTAAGGAAAGCAGCTGTAGCTTTATTTCAGACAGAGCATTTCCTAATGTTTGGTTTAATTCTTCAAGCTTTTTGCGGGCCAGCTTCTCTTGTGACAATTCATGTGCAAGTAACTCGACCTGATCAGGAGGCTCATATGGTGGATTGCTTTTAGATTCTTCCCACCAGGCTTGCAATTCCTCCTGAGTAGGTAACGGCGCCCGGAGATTCCATTTCTCAATATATGAACCGTTACCGTCGTTCCGCAATTCATAGTCCTTTCTCGGTACCGCATTAGGATACTTGTACATAATTGCATCATACAAAATCATAAATGCACCTCCTAAAATCTCGGATAATTTCTTCCACCCATTTCAGTGATATCAAAATAGTTATACCATCCCGAGTTGTCAGTAATATAACGTTGAACATCCCCGTCATATCCAACATAGAGATAAATCTCTATATAATCGCCTGCATTAGCCGGAACAGTGGCGGCTCCATAAACACCTACATTGAATTGTGTTGTATCAGAAGGATTTGCTGGACTATTTCTGTAATGTGCTATGTTTTTATAAATCTTTCCGTTAAGATAAATCTCCATCTCATAGTTGGCATATCTTTGAACGTTCTCTATATATAAACCTGCATTGACTAAAAACATACCGCTATTAGGACAGATAAACCGGTTATTAGTGACATCAAAAGCATTATGACTGTCTTTTATCTTTCTATTAAACCGAACTTTCTGCTGTTCCCCTTTTATAAGAAGCTGCTTCCCGGTTGTACCAATATTCGTATGCACAAATCCAGATATCTTTTCCCACGGAGTCCACCCCGAACCACTCCACCAATGCCTGATCCATACACCCGTACTGTCAATATAAGTTCCAGACTCATTACCTGTGCCGTAAAAGTATTGTGTGAAGCGAGAATTATTAAACTTCTCGTTTTTTACAATTCCATATCGCAAAGGATATCCAGTCGTATTTCCTTGGCCAATATCCATAAGAGTAAGCCCAAGCGGATATGATTCTCCGCTAGTTCTCGCGTCTTGAATTGCATTTGTTCCCGTGAGGAGGGTGAGCTTCTGATTTGTAAAGTTGTTTTGAACAAATGCTTTTGCATCTGAAAGAGCCTTGTCAGCTTTCTCTTGTGATGCATTTTCTGTTTCGAGCTTCTTCCACCCCTGCCATCCGACAGTATTACTGTCCCAATAATTCGTAAAGACATTATTTCTGTAGTCCATGGCATAAACCCAGCCATAGCTGCCTTTACCATCAGATGATTGGTTTGTCATTTGATAAAACCCTCTCGTAGAGGCGGTAGAAGGAGAATTTACCGCTTTTCCATTTGCATAAAAGGTGCCCATACTTCTACCTCTATCTATAATTGCCTGGAGCATATCTTCGCCTTCATGCACTGCAAAAGATACACCCCCAACATCATTTGTAATTTTAGATAGTTGAGCACCATTCCATTTATCCTTATCACTTTTAGTAACATGGATATCTGTTTTATTGGCATGCGCATCGACTTTCTTTTGAGCTCCCTCTTCGGTTTCCATCTCAATCCAAGGTGTCCACGTTTCCCAGTCGTTTTTACGGATTCGATTGAAGGTTTTCAAACCATTCATGGCATCATACGCAGTTTGAACGAGCGTATTTCCATAGCTCATAACAAGGAGAAAGCATTGGGTCAAGCCTGGCCCGTTTAATCCGGCATTGTATATCAGATACATCCCAGTGTCAGTAAGTTCATTATAATCAGTTGTTTCACTGCTGGTTTTATAAAATACCCTGCCATTATCTTGCGTTAGTTTATAGAGCTGTCCTGCATTCCATTTGTCTTTCTCGTTTTTTGAAACATGGCGCTCATTGTTAAAATTATGTTGTCGAAACTCATAATAATCAGCCTGTTTGACGTCATCAACATTCCCCAATCCCAATTGTTCCTTTGTCACCTTGTGAGGGTTGTTCATGTCATTTTTATGTGCGGCTAAATCTTTATGCGCGTCTTCAATACCTTTCTCCCAACGGTTCACATCATCCTCATTGATCGGATCATCCGGCAGCCAGTCTGTTTTTGCTTCATATGCCATTTGTTACACCACCTCAAAAGTAAATCTAAAATCCAGCGTTCTGTTGTTACTTACATCTAAATCTGTTGTTCTTTCCGTAATCACGTTGTTTTGCTCATCAAGGACCTGAACACTCTCAATGTGTTTAATATCTTCTTCTCGATGAGTAAGTACCGTGACAACTGCGCCCTGAATGGTTATTTCCACAATCTTTGTTTCATTTCCATTCAGCAGCACTTTCGATATTCTACTTTTCAAATCTGCAGCTGTACGCTCTCTATAAACTTGCGTAATCATGGTAAAACCACCTCGTTATTATTGAGCGTGACGGAATAACCCACCATCAGCTCACTTACCTTTCGATATCGTCTGTTATTCAAAATGACAGTATCTTTTATTTGGAGTGGCTCATTTAAAGCAGCTCGCAAGGTATATGCCAAATGAGCTGGCTTCATATTCTCCAATGTTTCTATGAGCTCGCTCATGTGCTGCATATCATCTATATCAATATCAACATTAAAACGGTACTCTCCAGGAAGTAGCCGGACCTGAGTGGACGGATTCTTCAGGAACCTATTCAATGCCTGTTCAATGGCCATATATGTTGCGGGCGGTATATTGGACATTTTTGAGATCAGCCGCAGCCGGCGGATCTCGTACGTATCACCGGACTCTCGAGGCACGTTCAATATTTTTTCCCACCGCTCAAGTCCCCAGGTTGCTGTTGTGACAAACAGCTGATCTGTCAGATCAAAGATGCTATTATTTTGCTTTTCAAATTCTGGAGCTTCTACCTGAAGAAGTTCAGCCATTTCTTTCAATTTGGTAAGGAACGGCGGCAGGTAAGCAATCATTTCATCGATTTTGCTCAATGATGTTCACCTGCCCCAATTTAGGGATCTCCACGTCACTCAGAACCAAATTTTCAGCCAAACCGTTTATTTTAATATCTGCGTAATCACTTACTGAAGGTGAATTGTAAACGATATTATTGATCTGTGATAAGCGGATAACGTTATCTTCAAAGGCCATCTTTTTAAAGAGATTTAAAACACCTGATTCAATTTCCTGCTTCACCTGGTCAATAGAGCTATTGACCTCAGGAAGTACCTTAGCCGATATCTCTATCTCTTTCCAAACCGCACTCTCTACTGTGACAAAGGCACCTATTGGCGCTTGTCCCTCGCCTTGTCCGGGTTCAGGATCAATATAGTTCTTGACCTTGGAAATTAAAATATCGGATGCAGGTTCCAAGTTAGCGTTAGTCACGACAATTTTGACAGTTCCGTCCCCGTTCCAAAGCGGAAAGATTTTTGCCTTTCCGACTCCGTCAACTTCTTCCGCCCACTGCTTATAATGCTCTTTATTTGCACTAACAGCTTCCCGGCGTACGCGGGTAAAATATCTCGCTCTTAAACTGTCATCATTCTCTTCTTCACGTCCAGGAATCAGGATCTCTTTCACAATTGCTTTTTGAAGTCCTGGAATGGTATCCAATGACAATAGATTCTGGCCGGAAATATTCGCGTTCCCCGCTTCCCCGGCTGTTTCACATTCCAACGTCCCGTCAGCTGTATATTGAAAATAGAGGTTATCAACAAAAAAGCGGGAACCCACTGGAATGGTTACTCCTTCAGTAAACTCCGCTGCCCTGACTGCTTTCGTGGCAGCCGTTCGCTCGATGCCGGCTTCAGTAGCCCGACGATCTAAAAATTCCCCTTGTGCTGTGTCCGAGAAGACAAGTTCCAGTACCGTATCGAGCCAAATATAAGACTTGGCCAATTCTGCGGCTGCGGGAGCTAAGGCATTATAAATCACGCTGCCTTCCCTTGTATCAATGTCTGCTGAAATTCTGTTCAGCATTCGGTCCATGATTTCTTCAAGGGTTTGATCTTCAAACATCCTCACCAAGCACCTCCTCGATCTCCAATGTTCCCTCGTCCGTTTCGACTGTAAAGGAAACATGGAACGAATCACCTTGTTTTTCTATTTCAAAATCTGACACAGAGGAAACACGATCGTCATAGATCAGTGCTTCCTCTATCAGCCGCGGGATCTCCATTTTCTTATATGCGTCTGTTGTTTCATTATCTGCTAGGACGTCTTGAAGCTCATTTCCAATGTCATGGCTGAAAACAGAATAGGCGTATCGCTCAGTATGAAGGGATAAATATACAAACTGCTTGATCGCTTCAAGGCCTGTGATGATTTCATTTGTGATACGGCCATTTTCAAAATCTATTTTGTAGGTTTGCGAGGTCTCTATGACTTCGCTGTTATCTTCAATATCATCAAATTCAATTTCTGGCGAAAGGGCCAACCCAGGCACCCCCTATATTTTGTCGAGAATAAAAAATGATTGTCCGCCTTTTAAGGAGACAACCATCACATTCTCACCCATCTTTAGTTCTTCATCTCCTCCAGCGCGCAGCCGTTTAGGAATAATAATCAAATCAGACGGAATAATTAGCTTTTCATTTTCATTGAGTTTAATTTCAACAGGAGAAACGGAAACCACTTCAGCCGGCATAATATCCACCGGTGACTCAGAATCAACTGCACCGACAGCCAAATGTTTGATTGCTTCACTTAATCTCATGAGGAAACACCATCAGGGATAGAATTTTTCTCAACCACATCAATGGTCATCGTGTGTGTCGATCCTTTAAATTCGTGTTTGTCTGTATCGATCCAGTATGTCTTCTTAACCCCAACTTCCGGAATTGAAATATAGACGGGCAAACCACTCTGAAGATCCGGAATCCCAATCGCTTGAATACTTTTGAGTTCTTTTTTTACACCCTTTCTCTGTGCCTGTTTGACTTTCGCACGCTCCTGAAGCTGCGCCTGGTTAATGTTATCGGAAACCGTTTCTACATACTGAAGCACGCCGTATTTGCTGATACCCGTGTTGTCACTTGCGGTAGCCGTATAAGTTTTATTGTCTTTCTGACGCCGCAGCTTTACTCTTGTGGCTGTGTCATTAATGGACGTGCTGTATTGATATCCGGTGATATTCACACCCGTCTCCAGCACCCATACTTCTGACGGATCAGGCCAAGCGCGAAGTCCAAGCTTTCCCTTCGCAGAATATAATTGATAATTCCTTCCGGTTTGGCTTTTCGTTTGTTTCAAGGCTTTCAGAATCATGTCATAAAGGCTCGTATCGTCTTTGAACACAAGGGATTTAATGGTGTAACCCGTATTTGCAATGGACGTCGTCGGGATTTGAAAATCCCTCGCCAATCGTTTTATAATCTCGTCTGCACGCTTATTGGAGAACACATAAGCATCTTTGTTCTTAACCAGATATTGCAGCATGTCATAAGCCGTAAAGGTCAGCCCATGTTCTTCCGGATTGCGAGAAAACACAATACCTCGAAACAGCTCTTTCCCTTTCCACTTAAACAGAACCGTATCCCCTTCTGATACGCTGTAATATGAATGGGTTCCTTGTTTCGTTATGATCTTTGCTGTGATCGATCGGGGTGCCTGATACCGTTGTCCCTCAAGAGAAACACTTTCAGTTACCAGCTCAAGCCACTCCGTTTCTTTAATGACGAAAAGTTCTATCATGTCATCACCTGCTTACTGCGGTATCTTTAATTTTTGACCAGGAAAGATCCAGTGTCCTGGCTGTCTAATATTCCGTCTGCTACGCTTAATCATAGCCTTTTTATTGACGTTCCAGATCTTGCGCCATTTTGTACTGTCTCCATAAAACTTGCCGGCAAGGTCCCACAGTGTATCGCCTTTCTTAACGGTGTATGTTTTAGGAGCTGATTTAGATGGCCGTTTCTTCTTCGTCTTTTTCTTCTGCTTGATCTTCCGCGGCGAAGCAGTTTTGTATTCCTTCAGCTTTATTTCATAATCACGATCACCTATATCTTTTTGGCCCTCGCTATAAGAAAAAACCTCGATACTGCAAGTTAAATTAATTTTCGTTCCAGTAATTAAGAATTGAACCGGCTTTTTAAATTTCACCCATTTCTCGATCTTTGCAATAGCATTTTCAGGAGAAGGAAATCCTTTATACTCAGCAAGCGGGCTGTGTTTCTTTGGAAAAAAAGAAGAGAACGAAATCTCTTTCGCTCCCGGTTTATCTATAAAAGTGATCTCCCCAAAACTGGCCACTTTTACTGATTCATTTTGAATTGTGTTGGATATATCAATTTGTTCAGGAAGGACAGGAAGCCGCAGCTTGTCCTTCCCTTGCGAAATCCAAAATTCATAAACGGATCTAGTCAAACGCAACGACTCCCTTCGTCCCAATGTTGATATCTTGTTCAAGTTCATCGACAAGGGCCTGCTTAATTTTAGACACAAAGCTGTTCACGTCTTGATCATTATAGAAATGCTGATCACCATTAAACTGAATGACAACCTCTTTACCGCCTGCAGCTGTCACAGTTGTTTGATTGCTTCCTGCGGTAGCAGCTGTGACTTGGCCTGATGGTAGTTCAGTTTGACCGGTTTGAGCCGGGTCTGTGACTTCCATGCCGAGCGCCTTAGCTGCTTGAGCTAACAAATAGCGCCCGCGGATCCCCCGTTCTTCCGGAATGATCCATTCACGTTTATTTCCTTCCCCGACACGAGCAATTTGTTCTTTTGTGATCAGGCCGCCGTTAGCATAACCAACATACGGACCGCCATGTCTCAAGCTTTTAATGCCAGGCACATTGTCAATTGAGCCGTATCTGCTTTTAATGTAGCCGATCGCGGCAGCAGCGTTATGAATCGGGTTTCTTATGTTACCCATACCCGGCGCTTTATGCGCATTAAAGGTACTCGGTATCGTCTGCATGAGCCCTTGGGATGGATGTCCTGCCTTCGCGTTACTATCCCACAGGTTAATAGCGTTCGGATTACCTCCTGATTCATGCTGAGCAATCGTCAAGAGTCCCGGTAGCCAGCTCAACGGTGTTTTTGTGGCCATAAGAGCGGCCATAATCCACTGTTTCACATTCCCGCTCACCGCACCCATTCCTGAGTAAGCAGCAGCCAGTGATCCAGCTTGTTTTTCAGCATATTTTTTCACATCAACAGAATCCAACCCTTTTACAACACCGATAGAAGCAAAACGACCGAGACTCATCATAACTCGAGAAGGTGAATGGATATCTAACTCTTCACGGAAAGCTTTCTCGACTTTTTTTGCTAGTTCCTTGGCTGCCTCATGGACCTCACTGCCCTTTGAATTCATACCTGAAACAAAATTCCCGATCATTCCGGTTCCCCATCCGTTTGATGATTCTTTAGACTTCAAAAACGGCTTATTCACATGAGTATTTACATACTGATCAGTGCCAGTTTGTGAACTATTTTGACCGGACGCAAACCCTTTGATCGTACCAGTTCCCCATGAAGAGGATTTATTCACAGTGTTCTGGAATGGTGTTTTGACTTTCGTCTGCAAGAAGCCATCTGTTCCGGTTGCCGTACTGTTCTGGCCGTTAGCATAACCATTGACCACTTGTTTTCCGTAATTCGGAGAGTAGGAGATCAAATTTTTCATAGGTTGGCCAACGTTTTTCTGTTTCCAAGCATCCATTGAAACGACGTTATCTCCAATACCTTGATCAAAGCCCTGCGTGAACTGTTGACCGAAAGAAGCAGCCTGTTCATTAAGGCTCGATGTGTCAACGGTAGGAGATACTGTAGCGGAAACTGTTGATCCGCCGGCTAATGGAGAAACAGCAGTTTCACCACCTGCTGATGAAGCAGAAGCCATGTCATCAACAACGCTCATTCCTAATTTAGAAGCGGCTTGAGAAAGAAGCATTTTACCGCGTCCCTTGTTGTTATCAACAGGGATCACAAACTCTTTACCTGCTTCACCAATCCACGAAATGGTTGGTTTCGTAATATAGCCGCCCGTCGCATTCCTTTCAGCTTCAAGAACGCTTTTTTGTTTAGGAAAAATACTTGTTGGCGCTGATGGCTGAGACTGAGCAAGACCAATTCCTCCGCCACCGCTAGAATTTTTACCGGATGAGGATTTAACAGATCTTTTTTGATGAAGACCTGTTGCATCTTCACCTCTCCCTATGATATTGCCTATGATCTCCCCTCCAGCGTCAGCTAATCCTTTTAGCTTAATGACCCACCAGAAGGTATCTTCAAACTTCTCCTTAATTCCGTCAGCAATTTCACCTAAAGGATCACCCACATTTTTAGTGAACCAAGTTTTAACACCTTT
Source organism: Bacillus vallismortis (assembly GCF_004116955.1). Classification (NCBI taxonomy): domain Bacteria; kingdom Bacillati; phylum Bacillota; class Bacilli; order Caryophanales; family Bacillaceae; genus Bacillus; species Bacillus vallismortis. The sequence continues at coordinate 3,371,165 of NZ_CP026362.1, forward strand.
CCACGCGTCTGTCACTGCTGTTTTTGCTGACTCAAATTTTTCTGAAATGGATTTTTTGGCATCTTCCACTTTTGAGACAATTGGATTCCAAACATTTTCACTAAACCAAGCTGAAACAGCACTCCATTTGTCAGATATCCATGTCCATGCTTCGTTAAGCTTTGTCCAGATCCAGTTTGCTGCATTAGTGACAGCATCACTTACCGGCGTCCACACATTATCCATAAACCAAGTTGAGACTGTAGACCATAAATCTGAAATAAAAGTCCATGCTTCGTTGATCTTCGTCCAAATCCAATTTGCTACGTCACTAACTGCTGTACTGATTGGATTCCAGACGTTGTCATAGAACCAAGTTGCCACTTGAAGCCATTTTAATTGGATCCAGATTCGCGCATAATCAATATGATCTTGTATCCAGCCAGCCACAGTTGCCACTGCATCACTAATGGGATTCCAAACATTATCCATGAACCAAGTGGAGACAGTTGACCATGTGTCTGAGATCCAAGTCCAAGCGTCATTTATTTTTGTCCAAATCCAATCAGCAGCATCAGTGACACCGTCAACTAATGGATTCCAGACATTATCCAGGAACCAAGTGGAGACAATCTTCCAGAGAGCTTGGATACCGTCCCAAGCAAATAGAAAGGCACCAACTACTAAATTTATAATCGGAACTGCTGTGTTATAAATAGGTGTCCACACGTTATCCACAAACCAGGATGATACGTCATTCCAGGTATCAGTTAGCCATTTCTTAGCATCCTCGAATTTGTCAGTGATCTTATCAATCTTGTCGCCGGCCCAATCACTAACTGGGTTCCAGACGTTATCCATTAACCAATCTGAGAAATCAGACCAAGTATCCTCGATCCAATCGACGGCATTTCCTGCACCGTCTACAATCCCATCCCATGCTTTTGACGCGCCGCCATCATCAAACCATTTGCCAATAGAGGATCCTAAATCAGACCCCCCTATACCGCCTGCGATACTCCCGACAACTCCGCCAACCGCAGTACCGACAACAGGGACAACAGAACCAACGGCTGCTCCCGCGGCACCACCTGCAGCAGCTCCGCCAAGATTTCCCGCAAAGGAACCAACTTTTTCACCTGCATTTTCTTTGGTCATCCCGAGCAAATCGGTTGCCGCTAATGCAGTTCCCAACAGAGGGATACCTTTCGCAAATTTACCGACACTTTTCAGAGGACTTAAAGCTTTCCCGAACTTTGAGGCTCCGCCTGTCGCTTGGCCTGCTGCACGAAGTTCGGAACTGGTGGTGTTTACTGAAGCTCTAGAACCTGCGCTTCTAACAGGATCAGCTGCTGTTCTTCCTGAACGCCTTCTTTCTAGCTGTTCGGATGAAACAGTAATAGATCTATTAGAAGGGTTCACACTGGTTGGATTTCCGCGCCTGCCTGAAGCATTTTTCCCTCTCCCTTTACGACTGCGGTCACTTCCGCCAATACCGCTACAGCAACAACATGTTAAGCCGCCGCTCCGTGGTAGACTAGTTGGACTCGAAGCAGTTCCAGAACGGCCACCCCGCCTTCCTGTATTACGAGCAGCCTTTCCATTCCGTCTGCCGCTTCGTGTATTAGGGTCACCTCCGGGAGTACGGTTGGGAATCAACTTTCGAATTACTCCCGCTGCGTCACTTCCGACAGTTCCAATTCCTTTTAAGAGCGGCCGTAGGATTTTCAAATATGCAATCAATCCAATTAAAGAAGGAATCACAACTTTAAAGGCTGTTTTTAAATCGTCCCAATGATTCACCGTCCACTCAATGGCCACATTCAGCTTGTCACCTATGGCCTCGCCAAGATCAGTAATATCCTTTTTGATCTCTTTGAGTTTTTCTTGACCTTCCTTGCTGTTTAGGAACGAGTCGATCTTGTCAAAGGCTGGGCCTAAACCGGTAAGCAGTGAGGTTCCCATATCCTTAGATATGCTTTCAAAATCCCGCATGGCGTCATTAATCGGCGTCATTGGGTTGTTATCCCGAAGCTGAGAAAAGCTGCGTTCCAGTTCACCTGTTGTTTTTGCACTTGTGCCAATGCCTTCAGCCATATCTAAAATCGGCTGCTTCAGGTCCTCATATTGCGTTCCTATTAGCTCCGTGGCGATAGATGCCCGCTTAGTCTTGTCTTTGACTTTTGATAAGGCATCAGCAACCTTAAATAAGCTTTCTTGGCCACTGATTGAACCATCTTTAAACCCTTTGAACATCTTCTCTGTTTCTTTGGCTCCGAATAGCGATTTGAACGCGTCCACTTGACTATCAGACATTTCAGTACGGCGAATGTTAAATTCACGCATACTGTCAGCGAGGTTGTCGAAGTTTCTCGCCCCGCCCTTTGTCCCTTTAATCATGGCATTAGCGATCTGGCCGCCTGTGAGTTTCATGTCTTTAAAAGTGGAACTGTATTCATTCATCGTGTCCAGCAAATCGTCGGCCTGGTCACCGGCGTTCCGGTACACATACGCGATTAAATCCCCACTGTCTTTCCCGGACATTTTCAAGTTGTTATACATTGAGCTGAAGGCCCGGTCCACTTCCGCCTGATCAGCATTCATGAGCTGTGCGATCTTGCTAGATGACTCAGTCAATTCAGCTAGGGCTTTTTTAGATGCCCCTGTCTGTTGTGACAAGGTTCTCAGAGATAAGCTGACTTCTTCCCGGGATCCTCCTGCTTTGTTGTCATAATAGATCTGGTCTGTCATTCTAGCAGCGTCTTTTTTGCTGACTTTCGAAGTCGCTGAAACATAAGCGTCTTGGGACATAGCACTTTTCCCGCTACCCATAATTGCACCAGCCGACAGTCCGCCGCCAACTGCCAGGGTGACAGTAGCGTTTTTCAGGCCGTCTAATTTTGCCTCAATTGCATCCAGAACCGCTGAAGCTTTGTCTTTAATAGAAACAGTAGGTTCAGCATGTTCGCTGTCTACATCGGACACATGGCGCCGGATCTCATCTAATTGGTTTGACGCATGATCACGAACTGAAACAGTTGGTTCAGCGTGCGAGCGACTCAAATCAGAGAGACCTCCACGAATTAAGCGAAACCGTGGTGTAGCTTGATCATTAACGGAAACCGTCACCTCATGGCTACCCTCAGTAAGATCCTCTGTTTGCTGGCGTATAGAATGCAAACCATTTGAAACCCGATCATCTAAACCGACTTCAATTGATCGAGTCCGCCCAGTCAAGCGGCTTGCTGATCGGTCAATTCTTCTTATAACCCGCTCTGTTCGATCTTCAGCATCAAAAATAAGAGGGCCATTAGCGGCCCTCTGAAGTCTCTCTGCATTCACTTGTATCTTTCGAAGCTTTCGGGTGATCTTATCTTGTAAATCAAACGTAGCTGTTAGTTTAGCCATAGTTAATTACCTCCCTTCTTCGCTTCCTTTTCTAACAGCTCAAGCTTGTAACTGATCAAACCATATAAGAGCGCCTTGAATTCTCTCGGCGCCTCATATAGTTCTTGTAATTCTGACGGGGCATATTTGAGCTCGTGCATAGCGTAATAAAGATACACGGTCTCTTTATCCCCGCCCTTTATTAGTTTTTTGCTGCTTCTTCAAGGTCTTCAGGATCATCCTCAAAACCATTGATCTCAATTGCTTTGTTCAGCCAGTTTGCATATTCACCGCCGACCGAAAGAACACGTTTTGCAACTTCCACCGGATCCTCTGTTTTGTAAGCTTCGCGCAGCTCTTTAGATTTAAAGTTCGGGTAAACAGTCGTTTCTACTGCAATACGAGCATAGAAGCGTTGGCTGTCCAAATCTTTTACACGGCCGCGTCCTTTTACATTTTTGTAAGTGGTGTTTTCTTTCTCAAGCTCGTCAATGCGTTCTGTCGTGATCGCTTTGAAAATAAATGGTACGATATTTCCTTTTTTATCAACAAAACGTTTAGAAATCGGCACTTCTACTTCTTCCGCTTCGATTGTTTGTCCTGGCATAAAGAATGAAAGATCATATACTTTTTCGTTTTGTTTTTCGCTCATGTTAATTAGCTCCTTTTGTTTTGGTTGTCTTTAGGCAATAAAAAAACACTCTCGGAGTTTGAGAGTGTTATGGTACAATATGGTTTAAGTACAAATGATTCGGCTTTCAAGGTGGGCGGCTACACCCTTCAGAAAGGGGGTGTTGCCATGACAACTTATCAAGCGATTTACTTAATGATTGCTTTCGGTATGTTCACCGTGAGCCTTCTGACGTTCATCGTTGCCTTGTTGTCGCTACTAAAGAAAAAATAGACCCACCCTTGAGAGCCCGCTAAAGTTCTAAGGGATTGGTCTATTCGAAAATCCTTCAATGAGCTGCCCATTGGGCCTCATTCATTTGTACCGACCCGGTGGCCGCCGGGTCTTTTTTTATTTTATGCATTTCAACAAAAAGAAATACATTGAAGCTTATCTAGTTACTATCAGTAGTATCGATACTATCAATACTATTCCCGTTGGAAGTGATTATAACACATTTATATAATTATTTGTGTCATCTGTAACCTTTTTCTGTTACTTTATTTATCTAAAAATTAGAATGTTGATTTCAACTGTTCAGGAAGATCAAAGTCCTCGAAGGTAAACGGTACTTCCTCTTCTAATGCTTCGGAATCCACATCCAGTCCTGCAATCTTTGCAGAATCAAAGTTCACATCATAGAGAGTAACCCGCTCAGTCCCACGGCCAGATGATTTATCATCAAGCACCGCTTGCAGAGTGAAATACGGATCTTCACCTTTTTTCACATAATTAAGCATCAGCTGCACAAAGCGGGATGTGACTTTATAAAATGTCGCTGTACCTGTACCGTTTGCGCCTGTCGTTTTATGACCGGTCATGCGGCGCCCCATAACGTTGACTTCCGATTTATTTTTCTCCACATTCGCTTCAAATGTTTTGATAAACGCCAGTTCCTCACCGTCCAAGAAAAGGCGTCCCTCTTTACCAGATATCGTATTCTGTGCTTTAAAAGCCACCTTACTTCACCTCCACATTAAAGTAGAATTTCTCAGCTGCATCAACTGGCTGCACAGCAAGATCAATCAGGAAACCGTCACGATCGCTATTCAGGGCGATTGTGATGTCATTCTCTGAATCAAAATTGGTAATGCCCCCGTTATCTTGAAGAACACTCAAGTATTGAGTAATCAATGTTTTCACGAATTGAAGACCGTCATTTGTAGCAGGAACGTCGCTGCCGCTCGCTTTACGGGACTTAATCAATGCTTTCAATTGTGATGTCAGGTCATTATTGATTGCATCCAGCACCCGCACAATTTTGTTTTTCTGGAACATCTTATTCTTCTCAGCTGTAAGACTTGTGAGAGAATTAATATCCTTCTCAACAGAAACAGATTTGTCTCGAGAATCATAAGTAAACAGGAATTCCCCGTTCGCCAGCCGCTGAATTACCTGGTCGTTATCCAGTCGAGTAAGGACGTCCACCGCTCCCGCATATTCTACGAACGTCAGCGACTGATTGAACGTCGCTCCCGCGCTGGCGCCGGCAACCCAAGCAGTGGCTTTTTCCGGAGTGATCTCCGTTCCATCTTCAAGCAGAACCCCGCCTGTGACATTAATAATACCTTCGTGATCGCCTTTGTAATTAGAGAGTACGCCTTGAACCTTTAAGCCTTGATTGTCTCTCAGACGTTTGATGAATGCGACAAACGTCGCTTTCAATTGCTCATTATCCTCAACAGGCAGCGCGATTGTATCAAAGTATTCAGTTTCAGCCGCTTCTAAGAAAGCAGTGTAATCGGCATTTGTCGGTGTCTTATCTGTTCCACCTGACAAGCGGATCCCGAAAGATGCCGGAAGATCCCCGCTGACGTCCTCCGGAGCTGTGCCTGTTAGTGGAATAGAAACTGTTAAATCCCCTTGTCCCGTAAACCCGACCAACTTATTAGCTTTCAGTTCCTCGGCTTTGGATACTGTTTGTTTATCCACTTCAGACTGATCCAGATAGGTTGTGACATCCACTTTTGAAGAATCAATAACGTTTTCTGTAATTCTGATAATGATGTCATTTCCTTTAGTCCCGCCATAAAGAGCGGTTGCCTTTACGCCTTCACTAATGTCTGCTTGAGCACGCAGCCCCTCCGTCAAACGGTAAAGCAAGACTGTACTTGCCTTCTTCATTGCCTCACGAAGAAGCAACAACGAAGGATCATCAATGTTCAATCCCACTTTTTTATTCAAATCCTCGATGGAAGAGATAGAAATGAATTTCTTAACCTCTCCCCAGCTGGATGCTATCGGCAGCGCCACTGTTCCACGTTCGCCTACTGATACCCGATCCTCTGCGGTCGTTTTAAAGTTAAAATAAATACCGGCACGCTCTTTTTCCTTACCGACTGTAAATGTTCCGCCGTTCATCTATTTGACCTCCTTCTGAAGAAACTGAGTGATCAACTTCTTCGCTTCTGATTTAGTGATGCTGTTTTTTTCTACATGAAAAAGAGCACCGTCAAACACCTCGGGCTTTACCCCAAAGAGCTCTCGACTGTGCTCTCGCAAATTCTTAATATAAAAAGCGTTTTCCGCTTTCTCTTTTTTAGTGGCCATCATTTCACCCCGCTTGTAAAATCAAAGTTTTCAAGAGAAGGATGCTGTTCTCGTTCATACCAATAGCGACTCGTCCAATTTAAGACAATGCTCGCATAATCATCTGAGATACGGGTTTCTATACGTGATAAGCGAATAAAATTACCCGTATCTTCACCAGATTCCCGTATGAGCGGAATTAATCCTCTCTTACTCCTAAGTGTATCCGCAATCCTTTCCGCCTCGTTATGTGCCTCCTGCGCGTTTTTGTGAAAGAGTTTCACGTTTAAAACATAGGATTTTTGAAACGTAGATACTGTGTCCACCCCATCGACTGTGGAAGCCGGTGGAAGGTAAAGAGATGGGACAACAAAATCCTGCGGTATTTCTTGACTATACACTTGTACAGGATACAGTTTGTATAGGTAGCCCATAATTGAGCCCACTTCTTGATTCATGGCAGCACCGCCTTAAAATTCTTCATCGATCCACTGCTGCAGCTTCCGCTCAAGACTTCTCTCAAACATTAGTTCAAAGATGGTCATAGCATTATCCCAAAAGCCGGACCCATCAACCCATTGGAATTTCAGCAGCATTCCGGTTTTGGCAGCGGGATCATATTCGAACCGTTCACCCTTCCAGCGTCCGGGGACCCACCGGCGATCCTGATTTTTAGATGGATCAATTGTAAAGTGCCCGTCATTCACGTATGAGGCGTATTCCAGATTTGTTCCGACATCCAGTTTTAAGCTGCCTGATGTCATTGAAAAAATATTATCCTGGTCACCTTTCTGAAAGGAATTGAGCAAGCGGCGGGTGTCCACGGTCTTTGTCCTGATAATCTCATCTTGGATGGTATCTAAGAACTCAAAACCCATTGCTTCAAGCCACTGCTCATATTTCCTCTTCATTCCCCCTCGAGAAGCCCGGTCTAATGATTGTATGAACTGATCGAGACCCCTAATTTTCATAAGTATTCCACCTCCCGGACTGCCGTCACTTCCCAATGATGATTCTTGATCTTGCGCGGCTTTTGTAATTTATAAGCTGTACCTTCCCAAATAACCCTGTCGTTCAAGCGAATATCTGCAGAAGCTGGGAAATGGACCAGAAATGATTGATATATGGCCGTGTTCGGTTCCTGCTGCACAATGGATTGGTTCTTTTCTGTGAAGTAACACGGCAGTCCCGCTATATCTGGAACTTCAGGATATGAAAAAGCCGGCTGAACATCTTCAACCGGCACCCCAAAGGATTGTTTTTTGTTTTCCGCTTTCTCCTGCAGGTGATAAACATCGCATCGATGAGTTAATAAAGATCGATAGCTCATATGGACCTCATCCGCATTTTTACTTCTGTACCTTCCAAACTTGGCTCAGATGATACAACATAATCTTTAATGAGTGTGTAGACGTCTGGTTTTTGAATAGAGCTGCCGTTTCCAAGAGAATATGAATAGTCTCCGATCTTCTCGGTTGTATATCCTTTGGTGATTGACTCATCAGAATTAATTAACGCGAAATACTGCGCCATTTTTAATAAAGCCAGCCGAACCGTTTCAGGGAGCGGATCATATTCTGGGCCTGAAAAATCATGGCCAACTTGATAGGTTATTTCAGCTATACCTTCTATGATGTCCTGAGTAAGAAGGGAATCAGACCGATCCTTTACAGAATCAAAAACAGTGTAATTCTTAAGGTCAGCAGGAGTGATTAACACGCCGCTCACTCCCCGCTGTTTTCTTGCTGATTAAGGATGAAGGCAATTCTTTCGTCTGCGTTTTTGAAGTGAGACGGATTGCCACCAAGATTAGAAATAATGGTTTCATGATCCGGTTTGTGCATACCTTTCAATTGATCTTCTGTATAATGTGTCGGCTCTTCTCCGCCATTTTTCTTGTCTTGCACCTCATTTACTTCAAAGGCTTCGTTTTGCTTCAAGTAAAGATACAATTTTCTTGAAACCGGCTGTTCTTCTCCGATTTTAAAGACTTTGTCCATTACGTGATAGTTCTTGCCTTTAATGAGTTTAGCTTTATACATAGCTCCTCACCTACTCTTTCACTTTCACGATTTTAGCCACAGCATCTTCCTCTTCGAATGTGCTATCCAGCTTAGCTGTCAGGACGATGATAAATTTACGCGCTCTAATATCTTTATCTACTTCAATTCTGATATTACGAGAGAAGCCTAGAATGATATTCTTCGGATGTGTAAGGATGATATCAGAAACATCAGAAGCCGTATCCCCTTCGCCAATCGTATAAGGCTGCATGTTCGCAATTCCCTTGACCGGAACACCAAAAGCGGAAGAAAGCCCACCTTGAACAGCTGCGTCCCCTAAGCTCGTTTGTCGATCAGCAACACGATCTTTCCACTCAACCTCAATACCAGGAGAAGTATAGAAGCGGAACTCCTGCGGAATACGCAAATATTTAGGCGGAACAGCTTTATATCCGCGTTTAAAGATTTGACGTGACAACTCTTCGCCCGCTGCGTCAACAATATGAGAAGCGGCTTGTTTACGGATTCCGTTTATCTGAGCTAGAAACGGATCAGATGAAGTTGTATCCCCATTGACAATTAGCTCTTCAATATCAACAGCGGCCCGTTCCGCTAGAATTTGCATGATTGTATCCTGGAGACCTTCTCCTTCAATGTTATTTTCGAGAGTGTCATAAGTGATATCAATCTCTGCAATTACTTCTTTTGTGCTGAGGTTGACGGTACTTGTTGTCGGTACTGCCTTTTGATCATCAGCCAGAGCCTTTCCTTCTTGGGCTGCTCTTAAAATACGTTGGCCAAACCCGATTTTTTCGATTTTCTGAGTGTCGTGATCCATTTGAATAACTCGAGAATCCTTCAGGATAGTTGGTGTATCTTGAACCATTCGAATAAATGCACGTGCCTGTGTAGGATTCATTAAACCGCCGCTTTTTAAGCTAGACAGCGTCATTTCTGCTTTTCTAATTGCCTCTTGGTTTGTCACTTCATTTCCTCCTTATGAAAAGAGTCAAGGTTTAAAGGAGCCCTGACCAGATTGATTTATTAACTTGTGTTTCAGTTTCGGAAGTTGTTTCATCTTGCTTGGAAATTCCGCGGCTTTTTTCAATCGCTTCAATACGATCAGCGAGCGGTTGAACAGCATCAGTAATAGCTTTTTTCAACTTCTCAGCTTCTTTTTCAGCCTCTTCTTCCTCAGCTGCTTTTTCTTCGTCTTTCTTCTTTTTAGGATCCTCATCTTTTTCTAATTCTGCGAGCTGCTTCTTAATTGGATCTAATGCTTCTGCAATGGATTTTGCTACATCTTCTGCGTTCATTTCTTCTTCCTCTCCTTCCGTCTCCACCTGACTCAGCAAATTGCCGAGAGCGGTATGAGCGCTTTTAATTTCTTGTAAGTTTGAAGCCGAGAATTTCCGGCCGGCTTTTTGCAGTTCTTCAGGCTTTGATCCGATCGCTTTCAATATGTCATTAGAGATCAACACTTCCTGAGCGATATTCACAAAGTCTTGCAAGGCTTCTCTGATTTTTTCGGGATCCGTCTCCATACCTTCGGAGTAATCCCATTTGAATAAAGCAGAGTTTAACGCATCTTGTGCCGCCCAAAACTCACGGCGTTTACGTCCTTCATCATACTTGTCCTGTACAGCGCCTTTAGAAAGGCTGATATTCCCGGCAAAGAAGTTTTTGAGAAAATTAAAAAGCCCTTTCTCGTCTGGAGAAACAGGCTCTTCTTGTTTTGCTATATCAGCTACACCAGCCATGGAATAACCGGTGATCTCGCCTTTCTTAATTTCCTCCCATACTTCCTCGGAGGCTTTTGTCACAAGGACCCAGGATCCTTTTTTAATGGTTTCCCCATTCATTTCAAAGTCAGCGGGTGCGACATAGGACTCTACCACCGCGCCAACGCCCCCCTGAAAGTCATGCTGCTTATCAATTTCACGGGCATCTTTAAGGAATCCATGAGCGGCCTTTTCGATTTCTGCAGCTGTCATGAAATCCCCGTGAGCGTCCACTGTATCAGGCTCATATACGATACCGTACACAAGTTTTTGCTCGTCTGCTTCTTTTGCAATGACCTTGACTTCCTTTTGAAAGTCCGGCTGTTTTTCTGATTTCATAAAAAAGAACTGCTTTTGATTAGCAGCCTTGTCTACATAAGAAACATGTGTGATTTTGGCGTTTACCAATTCTCTTGGCATGTTGTTCACCTCCTTCCAAGAAATTAGTTTTCAACATTAGATTTTTGAGTGTATTTACTTAATGCTTTGGCTGTATTTAGACAACGAGTACGAAAAAGAAGTGCATCATCTCTTGTTAACAGGTTGTTTTTATCTAACAAGAGGTCTCGTAATTTCAAGAGATTGAAAAGTGCTTCCGCTAACGAGTCAGGAAGAATTCTAGTTAAATAATTAATGCTATTTATAGTTATGGTCCGTTCAGCTTTACCTTCTCTTTCAATTATTAAATTTCTAATAATGATAGCAACTTCTTTCCATGACTCCCTTATAATAATTCTCGGTGGTTTAACATATTGAGGTTTTTCTGTTTGAGTATTTTCAGATTCTTTCACACTCTTAGAATCTACCTTTACTTCTTCAGATAGTTGACTTGCCTCTTCTAAATTCTGATCCACTTTTTCCAAGAGTCTATCGAAAATAATTTCCACGTTCCCCACTTTAAAGCTAAATAGCCTATTTTCTATAACCGTATTTAGACTTTTGCGAATAGCAAATACTATTACTACTGCGGCCAACGGCCATGAAGTTAAAATTGTTTTTAGAAGATCAAAAACCTTGCTCCATTCCATAGATAATTCTCCATTCCTAGTTTGATATGGAGATTATACTATTTAATTCCATGTTTGCTAAGGCTTCTCTTCGAATCTCTTCTTTTTCTTCAGGCGATAAGCCTAAAATATCGTTATCTACAACCGGGGATAAAACACAATGGCAATGTACCCGCTCGCCTGCTGACAGTTTAGAATCCCTCGGAAACATGCAAGTCTCACTGCTACCTGGTATCTGGAATTCTTCATCTACTCCAATAACTGTACCATCAAGATCGATGTGATTTTCACGCGGGTTGTTCTTCTTTCCTCCGCTGTGCCGCCATTTCTTTTTCTTTACTGCCGGCGATTGTGCATAAGATTCATGCTGCGCGGCAGAGGAAGCTGCAAGCACTTCAGTTATGGCCGTGGTACGTGCCCGGTCCCTATCAAACTGCGGCATGTCTTTGAGCGTCAGCTCAATGTCCTGTATGGACGAACCGTTCTCAATGGCATCTGTCAGTACGTTTTCCACTGCTTCATGAGTATTCAGCTTCATGATCTTGGCCAACTTTTCAGACCAACCTTTGATCCAATCCGCTGCCCTGGTAGATAAAGCTTCAAATGGGACATCCGGATCCAATGAATCCATGATCACTCCGGCCAGTTCCTCAACGGTCTGCTGCAGAAATCCCTCGGTAAGCTCCTGAAATTCTTCCTCGAAGTCATCTTCTGCAAATAAGTTCTGCGTAAAAAACACCAGAAGAGTTTCCAGCGTCTCTTTTGAGTCTTTACCTATAAAACCATTCAGACCATCTAAAAACTTCTTACGCTGGCGTCTGAGCAATCTGGCGATGCCTTTTTCATATTCTTCGACAAAATCGGGTATCTTAGACAGGCCGGGGAAATCAGGTACGACCTCCACGATCTTCTCTCTCTCATCTTCCTCGGCTTTTTGAATAAAGAGATTTAAACTTTCCAGCAGCTTATCCGTTTTGTTCATCGCTTTAGATCCTCCAGAACATCCCGCATGTCTTTTAGTATGCCGATGACATTAGGAGTGCCGCTTTTAGACTTAAAGAGCGCAGCCAACGGATCAGAAGCGGGCGCCGCGGTATTTTTACCTATCGGCCTGCTGTACTCTTCCTCTGGCCATTCTTCAAGTGTCTTACCAAGAATACGTCCAGCAAGATCACGCAGATCATTCGGTGAGACTGCGCCAGCATTAATAAAAGGAGTCAGAACCTTTGCTATCTCGATAGGATCCCGGAAATCCGGTCCTTTTAACTGCAGCTCGACCTTATGAATTTCAAGATCATTTAAGAATAAAGCGTTCAGCTTACCTGTGATTAATTTTCTTTCCGGCTGAAATACTTGTTCCTCAGTGATCTTTCTGGCCGTGTCAGCTGTCGCCTTGTTATAGTCCTGGGCTTCGCCAGTATAGAGCGGCGGCAACCGGAAGGCAGAGCGGAGCTTGTCCCTGCTCTTTTGGTCATATTCCAGGAATAACGCATCTTGCTGAAGGATTTCAGCCAATGACTTGATTTCAACTTTAACTGGTGTGATTTCCTCATCACCTTCAATGTTTTTCCCCTTGGCTATCCCTTCCGCTTCAAGCAAAAGAAACTTATGAGCGTTTTCCACACCTTCAAGACCGTTCATATAGTCCTGCAGCTGCTTATATGAGTCTTCAGAGAGCATTCCATTTTCAATGGTTATAGCAGCGGGAACGTGCCGGCCCTGTTTGAAGTACATGAAATTCAACTCTTCAGCCTTACGCGCGCCGTATAAATTGACAATGTGGCCAATCCACCGCGGCTTCCCGTATGCTCCGCTCCCTATTTTAAAATGCACAACCTCATTGGCCTGTTTATCAAAAGGAGTTTTGTCGCTATATTCTCCTGTTTCGGAATTCAAGATTCGAGGATCTCCGTATTCTTTGAAAAACACCCTTTTGCCATTGACGATCTGCACATATTTCCGGAAGCGTTTTTGACGCCGGATCTTCTTTAACGTACCTGACTCAAAATAATTGTATGGAACCTCAATAGGTTCTGATAATGAGCAAACTCGGACATATTCAGATGCCATATGTTCAATGCCAGCCGGTTTCCCGCTCCCGTTTCGTATTACTTCGATATATCCATTACCGGTCTTTTCCCGGTCTTCTATGCTAAAACCCAATAATGTTTCAGCTGATTCATCAAAATGAATATACTTAATGAATTCTTCAAGTTGCTGCCACTCTTTATCCGCTGCCGTTTTTTCTGCAGAATCCACTTCATCAGAATTGATATCCTTTGAGTATTTCATCTCGAAGCCGAAGCCCACTATATTGGTCTTGTACGCATCGACACACTGCTGTAAGATCGTCGAATACTCTGCGATGTGTTTAAGCTCTTTAAGGTTATACGGCGGGGGTATGATATTTTCTCCGTACATATCTTCAAATTCATCTTTATAAATCTGTTTTGTTGTTTCAGTAGGCGGAGCAGCTTTAAATACTCGCGCTTTAACTGTAGATTTACTCATTCACTTACCCCCTTTCTCTGCTTCGTGGTCTTGACCGTTTAGGTCTTCCTTTTGATTCTTCTTTCAAATCGGTTACCTCGTAATCATCAAGCGCGTACCATATCGCTGAAAGTGTATGCGGGTCTATGGTGAACTCGTCTTCTATGATATGGCCCAGCTTATCTTTAGCGTAGGTGAGCGGCTTCAGTTCATAGATCGTATTCTCACATCGATCAGAACAAATAATTTTCTTGAACCGCTTGATCTTCTTTGTATATTGAAGGCGGGATCCTTTATATTTGTGGGCGCCCACCATGTTGAATCCTTGCCGTTGAAAATAACGGATCGTTTTGGGCTCCGCTGAGTCCGCCTTTATTAATTCCTTAGTCTCAGTAAATTCACTGAGTTCTTCGGCCGTCTGATCGTCCGTCATTCCATTTTTGTAATACTCCCAATAGATATAAAGGTATTTCTTTTCATGGTCCACAGCGAGCCGGACAACGGCGTTATACGACTCCTCAAAACCAAAGTCCATGCCTACCCGCTTAAGCGGTCGATTAATATTAGCGATTGCTGTCATAACCTCTTCATGTGACCGCTCTTCAAACTGCGGCAGCACACGAACCCCATTCACGCCAAAATGACCTTTCCGCGCAATTCGGTAAAGGTCTGGATCGTATTCTTTCATTTCATCGAGCTGCTTCACATAGCTTTTCGGAAGAAATAAATTATCGTCCGCTGTTGAGTGGTGATAATAGGTGTCGTTAATTACGACAGTCCGCTTTTCGTATAGCTCTTTATCGTCGAGCACAAACCGTTTTTGGCGGTCATCTTTGAAGAAATGTTTATATGTCCAGTTATCTTCTCCGACCGGGTTTGTTGAAAGAATCATATGAAGCGGCAATGTTGGGTGACGCAGACGTCCAAGCAGCTCCTTGAACCCCTCATACTTCACCTCAGAACATTCCTCAATCCATATGAGAGAAACGTTATTGATCGATTTCAGTTTGGCCGGCTTATCCAGCCCTTTAAATATGATCCGACCGCCGTTTGGAAAGCGGATCTGCATTGGTGAAGAAACGCATCTAACAATATGATCGATCTCAAGGTCATTGATAATTTCATCAAAGAGGGAAAAGGTTGAGTCCCTATGCGTGTCGTATACTTCCCTCACGACAAGAACGGTCCGCTTCTCTTCCAGTAATTTAAGAACAATCTTGAGTGCCACATGATAACTCTTCGAGGATCCATAACCGCCGACTAGAAACTGAAACTTTTGATTCCAGTCAAAAAGAAAATCTTCAAAGTGTGGATTTACTTCCTTGTTAATCATTTGCCCTCATCCTTATGCTTACGCTCAATAGTAATGTGAACAGAATTATCGACCGGACGGGCTGTGAGCCTTTCAAGTTCTGCCTGCTTGGTCTCATTTGTAAGATAAATACCACGTAGCTTCAATTCTTGTTCATCCATGGATCGAATCATTTCGTATTTCTGACGGATGGCTTTTAACCGCTTATCAGTGACGCGGGTCATCGCTTCTTCCAAACGAAGAATCTTATCTACACTCGGCTCAGATACCTCTTCAATTTCGGTAACGACAAGGCGCTCATTCATAAGTGCCTGGTGCTTTACTAAACCTGTTTTCTGGTCCTTGGTCGGCACGATGTCTTTTACCTTCCGCAATTGCTGAAGGACGCGGCGTTGCGTTTCATTCAAGCCGTTTTCTATTTTGCTTATTCTCTGCATCATCCGCCGCTCCCGAAGGTTCAGCTCCCTTATTGTTAGATCAATTTGATAGAGCGGGTCTGTTTCGATCTGGCCAAACAGCTCTTTTTCTGTATCATCCATGAAATCAAATAAGATTGATTCATACTCACCAGTTCGCACAGAGTTTTTATTTCCTTTTGGAGCTGCGCCGCCTCTATTCCCTTTGGCGTTTTGATTGCCAGGCGGCGCTTTTCCCCCCTTATTCCCTTTGGCGTTCTTACTTCCTTTTGGAGCACCAGGGCGTTTAGTAACGTTACCATTGGGTTTATCATTTTGTTTAGTAACGTTACCATTCAATTTTTCTTCCCAATGATCTTGGTTTTTCCACTTACGAATAAGTGACGGGGAGCAACTGAGCTCCTCAGCTATATCTTTTAGTAAGCGGGTTCCGCCGCTTTCTTCCCACAGACGAAACGCTTCATCTCGTTTAGGATCTCGTGGTCTCGGCATTACATCTCACCCACCTCCGGACCTCATAATTAAGTTTGAGTTTGTTTTTAAATTTCTTCGTGTTTAAGCAGATATATTTCAAGCTCGACAAGCTTTTTCAGATCATCAACAGTGCTGAGCTTTATATGGCCATCTTTGAAGTCTCTGACCCATTGTGCTATGCCTGCCTGTGTGATTTTCCGATAATTTTGGATTGATTTATTAAGACCTTCTGCAAGTTCCGCTTGGTGCAGGAGAAGGAGATTTTCTTTTTCATCATCAGAAAGGGAACATACGTTTCTGTTTTCTATTGCCATCCTCCCTGTCCTCCAGTACAATATGAGATTAGAGCGTGATGTTTCCACAACGCGGCCGCGTCTTGATCACGCTCTTTGACAGGGAGTTTCTCTCTGTTTAGAAAAGGAGGGTGTTGTCAGCACCCTCTTTTTTTATCTTTTTGGATATGGTTTGCTTAAAGGCAAGATTTTCTTTCGAATCTTTTTATTTAATGGCATTAGGTATTTGTGTTTTCCAGTAGTGATATATTTCTGTGCGTTTGGATCAATATTTTTTCTAATCCAATCTATCCTTTGACTGCCCTTGCCGTATTTCGAATGTATGGATTTAGGATGTGTCTTTTTCCCATTGATAATAAAATAATGTTCACCATCGGTTTTACCTGCATAAATCCAGTTAGTGGCTTGATAAATACCGCCATGGTGATGTTGTTCTGTGTCAGCATAGCTGACTATCAATTCAATATTTGGCGATTGCTCCTTTAAAAACTTTATTGATTTAGCCAGAATTTCTGAAACAAATGACTTATGTTTGGTCAAAGCCACTCTTGTTAACTCACAACATTCTTTTTGAGTTAAGCCGTAAGGAGAACCAATTCTGCTATTTGCTCCCCTACTAAAAATCACAACACCGATAAATTTCCCATCTTCCCATGCACCTATTTTCACTAACTTACCAGCTGGCAAGCTTTTGCTGTAATGAAAATTTTCACAGGCGAATTTAGCAGCTTCATGAGTTGCCCAAGCAATTTTTAGGTCTGTCAATCTCTTTCAAACTCCTCTCCACAGTGTGGACAAATAACCAATTTTGAACTTAAAACTCCCAAGTCTCCCTGATCTTCTTCAGATCCTTCTTCAAAATTAGGAATCTCTATATCTCCCAACATACGTTTTAGATCAACATCGCTAAAACCAGTTAACGCTAAATCTATTTCACCTTCATTACTCAACTCTTCTAACAGAACCGATAGTTTATCCTCATCCCAATTACCACTAATCTTGTTTAATGCAACGTTGAGAGCCTTTTCTTTATTCTCATCTAAAGAAACAACGGAGACAGTAATTTCTTTTGGACTTTCCTCCATTAGAATCTTGTATCGTTGGTGACCCCCAACAAGGTTGCCGGTCTTTTCATTCCAGATAAGTGGATCAATGTATCCGAATTGTTCTATGGATTTTTTCAGGGCATTGTATTCCGGATCGCCTGGCTGAAGATCAATACGAGGGTTGTATGCAGCGGGGTTAATCTTTTCTACAGGTATTGTTCTAATATTCATGCTGTATCGCCTCCAATAAAAAAACACCTTATTCAGTAAGGTGTTTGGTGCTTTTTTATACTCTTCTTCTAAAATATCTTTTCTCCGGCATTTCATCTAAACACTCTTGTAATAATCTTTTATAACTGCTTATCTTTCTTAGTCTCCCAAACTCCTCATTGGATAGGAGACACCATCCTAATAGTGCAGCAAGAAAAAGTAACAATATTGCTAAAGGAGCCATATCAAAGCTCCATCCTAACTTTTCTAAATTATTCAGGGCAAAATTTATTGTACTCCCTATAACCAAAGACGAAATTGCAAAAAGAGCCGTGATTAAATAACCTATTGTTTTTCTAATTTCGAACTGATCTTCAAGCCTTCCTATGAATAATTGTATTTGCTTCTTATCATGCCGCTTTTTGATTTCTTTTTTGAATTCAATTTGTTCGGATAAGCTTTTGTTATGTATACCTTTTTTAACTTGTTCCAAATATGCGAGGACGCTCTTAATCTCACCAAACTCATTTATTTCTCTACTTTTACTCATAAAAAATCACCTCCTAGTCTATATCGGAGGTGATTTCTCAAAATTTAGGAACTAAAGAGACAGCGCTTATTTGATGTAAAATTCGTCAGTATAGAATGTGCCTTCTGTTTTGATGTGATTTCCTTTGGAATCATAGCGCTCTACTTCAACTTTAACGCGATATGTGCCTTTTTTGTTGTCGAACATCTCCTTGATGCCCCAATCATCATAATCCTTCTGATCGGGCTTAAGTGGGTTTGGAGAATTCGAGTTAAGAGTCCTCCACTTCCCGCTCTCTTTCCGCTGAGGAATAAGGTTAGGACCTGCAATATAGTCATTGTCATTTTTGACTGCAACTCTAACGATCTTGTCCTCTCCTAAAATGTGATTCTGTTTTGTTGGATTGGCGCTTACTCCCTTTAATGAAGCCATTCCGATTTCCTCCCTTATTTTGTTTTTGTGCTCCTATCCCTCTCCAAAGCACCGGGCATCCATACTCCCGATACATGATGGCTGTTCCCATCATTTCACTTTCTCCGGATCCGGCCGCCTACACGTCTGAAGGTGTCACGTCTCGTTCCCATGATTTCTTCCCAATCCCTTCTCGTCAAAGGTTCATCTGCCTTTGTTGAGGGACTTAACACTTTTTTTAGCTGCTGTTTCGTGTCAGCAGATAAAACGTCTCTCATCTTCATCTTTTATTTCTCCTTGCCGAATAAGCACCGCCTTACGCTATTCGCTTTTATTTATTTGTGGCCCGCCGATTTCCCCCAGGAGGTAAGCAAAGAAAATGGAGAGCCGGTTTAAGACTTTCCTTGCAAGCGGGATCTCACCGCTTGCGTTCCCCGTGACTATCGCGCGCAATGCTGCATAGACTCCAGTCGCTCCTCCTGTGAAGCTAACGACCTTCATAGTCATTCGATACATCCGGGTGCACACTTGATAAAGGAAAGGTGCGTCTCCTGGTTTGGCCATAAAAAAACGGCCACTAATCAGCTGTACAAATTTCCATGTACAAAAGATCAGCGTCCGTAGGTATCTCCTTTTTGGACTGTTATTCACGTTCGTTTTCTTCTTGTCTCTATCGTATGACAAAACGCTATCGAAAAAAGTACCCATTTTATCCCCTATTTTGTCGGCTTTTTATCGGGTATTTGTCGGTAATTTTAGAAATACAGATACTAAAAAAAGAGCAAACCATTTAGGCTTGCTCTTTTACATCAATCCCACCATTTTGTAGAAACACTTGTTGCTGGGTTTGTTAATTTCTCAAGGTGTAACTCCGCTTTTTTATTATCTCCATCAACAAAACTACGCACATTGAATATTACTTCATATGTTCCTTTTTGGTTAGATAAAGTAAAGCGAGAAACTGTATCATTAAAAGTTGGATCCTCTTCTACAAGTTTATACATCCATGTGATACCAGGGCCAATATATGGCTGAGATATCTGAATTCCAAGGTCTCCTCCACCTGAATAGAATGTTTTTGATTGAATCTTAAATGTTGAAGATCCTAAATAATCCCACTCACCGGCTCCTAGAAGAGAAAATAAGCTTACGTCATCTGATATTTTTCTAATCTTAGGTTGTACGCTAGATTCATCGTTAACTCCATCTTCTGGACCATCTTTCGCTACAACTGGATCAATTACGTCAGATCGCCCATCTTCCGAACCAATTTTATCGCCAATAGGATCAATTTTATACTCTTCCGCTTTAGCCTCGCCAACACCGACAATAGACATGAAGAACCCTGCAACTATAGCACTTACAAAAAATACTTTTTTCACTTTCCCTTATCCCCCACACAAATTATTTTATTTTTTCAATTGATTTAACAGGTACTTCTGGCGGATTCAAATACAGGTCAATCCTTTGAACAGTCACAAAGACGACAGAAAAAATCAGTGAACAAACAAACGTTAATAATAGTATTTTCCAAAGTTTTAAGTCTTTCATCATCTCTCCCTCTTTTCTTATTGGTAATATTCTACCTATTCCAATAATAGGACCAATAGGTAAATAGTTCAAGTGGGGATAAGGGGTTATTTGTTAAAAACTTTTGAACATGAAATTCAAAAAAATAAACAGAACAATTATCGTCACAACAATAATTGCTTCTCTTGTAAGATTCTTGTCATCTTCTTGTTGCTGCTTCTTTTTCTTAATCTCTTCTCTATATTTTCTCTGAACCTCTTTCTTTTTATCATCCATTATTCATTCTCCTCTGAGTCCATTTTCTTTTTGATCATTTGCACCCCTCCTTTCAGTTATTGCAATTTTATCGTGCAACAAATAAGTTCACCAGTGAAAAAAGCCTTGCCTATAATGTGTTACTAACCCTTCTTACTTGGCTGCGACCCCATTTGATGAATTTAAACATAAAAACAGCCCTCAGATTATTCCGAGCGCTGTCGCGATGTTGTATATAGCTTGTCTTTTCACCTGATAGAACTTATCTCTTTTAAGACCCAGCTCAATCATGATTTCAAGATCCTTTATTTTCTCCGGAGACAAATATTTCTTTTCTATGATCCTATATTCATCTTGATCAAGGCAGTTCTTTAGCGCCCTGTCCATCTGCTTGACCTTCAGCTCATTATATTCGGTGTTTTTACGAAGCTGCGGAAATAAACCAATGACTCCCTTTTCCTTTTGTTCTTTCCTATTCTCCGCTTGAATTTTTAAAGATCTGTATGTCTTAAGCTCTTTAATAACAGTGTTTCTTACTTCTTTTTCATTTACATCCGGAAGAAATGACAATTGTTTAATTACTTGCATAGATTCTCTCCTTTTTAAATTAAAATAGACATCTGATATCAGTATTAACTGATTTCAAATGTCCTTAGTTTCACTTATTTTTATATAAATCGTATATTTTGAATGCCTTTTCAACTGTATCATGGAAGCCTGGAACACATTCATCTTCTCTTAATTCATATATTTTATCTTTTTCAATCCACTTTATTTCAGAATGTATTTCTTTATTATAACTAAGTTCATCTTCTTGATTTAATATTTCAGCAACAAATAAAATGCCAGGCACAACCCTCTTTTCTGACGTTATCCGTATATTATATGTTTTTACTGGTAATGGTTCTTCTTCTAAAAAACCCAAATCAGCATTAAAGTCATTTTTATAATTTAACTCTAAACATGTTTTAACAGATTGATTCATAGTTAGTTGACCACAACCAAATTCCCACAATCCCGCCAACCTTTTTTTACTTTCTGAACGTTTTGCTATGAATACTCTATTTTTGTTATCCAAACAGACAGCTGCACAGTGTATTTCAGCTAACCTTTCTCTAGGAACTTTATACTTTACCCCAATCTTTTTATTTACCTTTTTGACCTTACTAATTTTTTCGATTATATTTTCCAAATCTTTTGTTTTATTTAAATCTGCTATTATTTTTCCAATTTTATTAATATCCTGATGTTTTTCCTCGATTACATTCCTTACCAGTAGCGATTCAATATGTTCATCATAATCATAATCATCTTTACTCCAACTATCACCAAACCAAATAATAGGATAGCGTCGATTATTCCATATTCCTTTTAAAGTTTCATAGGAAACTATTTTATATGAATCATCAATTACCACCCTGTCTTCTCTTTCAAATGATTCAATTTCTCCCTTTTTCCTATTCAAAATATAGGCCAGATCCGCACTAATAAGCACTTTTGATTTTTGGGCAAACTTGGATAATCTAAAACCTAAGTCAATATCTGGTCCTAAGAAGTCAACCTGTGAGCCATCTAACCATTCAGGATTGTTACCTACAAAAAAAACAATGTTTTTAGCGGTAGTTTCATTTTTATTCGGCTCATTGGGTTGTTGATAAATCACATCAGCCAACCAAATAGTACTTTTAATAAATATTATCTGTTTCGCATAAGGATAGTCCTTGTATAACTGTTGAATTACATCTTTTATTACTTTACTAACTATTGGAGCACATTTATATATCTGATCAAACTCTGTTACTTTTAAGTATAACAGCACTTCATCTCCAATATACTTCCAAAGCTTTATTTCCTCTCCATATTTATTCTGAAGTAATGTTTCTATTAATTCATAAAACCTTTTAAAAACCTGTTGCCATTCCTTAGTTGTTTTAAATATGGTGGAGTTGACTAAATCAAACGAAAAGAACAAATACACTCCATTGTATTGACTATTATTAAGATCTTCCTTCACGTCAGGTCCTACTTGAGATAGTGCATCTTTAACTAACTGTGCAGATACAGGTCTTCTTTCCACTACTTAATCACCCCAACTAAAAATACCAAGCCATCTTCCTCTTAAGGTTGCAGCTTCTTCTGAAACATCGAATTCACTAGCTATATTTGTAATATTGAATAATCCATCAACTAAATTAGCTCGAGCTACTTCTTTAAATTCATGTTCTGGCATGAGGATCGCAGCAGCAAATTCATTAGCTTCATACTCTTCTGTGCTGTGCCCTAGTCTATAGTAGACAGAATCCCTGTAATCACCAACCGACTTCCAAAGATTGTCATCAATTAAATAACCCATATGTAAAAAAAGATGGCCAAGTTCATGTGCAATTGAAAATCTCCTTCTATTAAATGGACTGTTTGGAGAAATTTGAATTATGAAATTGTCCTCATGTTTTGAAATCATAGCCTCTAACTTATCATCATCAAATTCTTCATAGATAAGAGTGCCTCCTAACATTTCAGGAACTTTTTCAATTTCCACAGGAATCTGCAAATCCAATGCATTTTTTATTGAGTTTGCAATATCATTTATAGCCTTTCTTTTTTTCGAGTCCAAATTTAACACCTACTTTAATAAGATCAAAAAAGTTCCAATATTATATACAAAATTACAACTAATATTGTTATCGTGCTACTAACACTAAAAAATTTATTTTTCCTTTTTATAAGAGTTCCAATTGAAATAACTTGTGTTGCTAAGTCATATGAATAGTTATCATTATAGGAAATATCCAAACCGTATCTTTCGTTTAGGCTTTTAATAAGAGACTGTTGGTTTAAGTTTTCTACATTCTTATAAAACATTAAGTTATTAAGATAATTTTGATTCATGCAGTTACAGTTGTTTTTAAATTTTACTCCTTTAGATGGCTTAAATGAGTAAAGATTAATTAATAGGTTTATTATCAGTATTATTAAACAAGTTTTTAACCCTAAAGACATCTTTCCATGTAACTGTTGAACATATTCCGTCGCACCAAATAATAAAGCTCCATTAAAAGTTAATAAGCCAGCATTTTTTGCTTCTGAAAACTTTAACCATTCGTTAAAGTCTTGGTAAAGTTCTTTGAGATAAATAATATCATTACTTCTTGGCAAGTTAACATCTCCTCCATGAATAAAGAATACCTTTACATTCCGGAAAGTCAATTACCTATCCTAAAAATTCACAAAAAAATTAACTCAAGGATAAAATAACATTTTCACGGTTTATATCCATAATCAAAATGAATTCTTGTATATTTATTGCCAGTCGTATGCACGTTTGTAATGCCGTACTCAGGTGTATCTGCTAAATATGCGCAGCCATCATTGCCGTCAAGAATAACCAGTTTTATTTTGTTTCGTTCAATTAAGTCTCCAACGGAAAGTTGGTGTAAGTTTTCAAGTTCAATAGGTCGGTTCATTTTTCAGCACTCCCCGTGTTATAATTAATTGTCGAGATTAACTAAACCGGGGCCTTGTGCTGCGGTTTTTTATATATCCTCTTCCTCCTCGCCCTCTTCTTCTTCCCAAGCCATCTCAAAAGCAGATTCTAAAAATTCCAATCGCTTTTCAAGTTCTTCATCTGTCATCTTAGAAAGATCCGGTCCGTGCTGGGACCATCCTGAAATCTTCCGTAAGACGTTTTATAAGATACTCTCTCCTTGAGGCCACCAATAACCCTCCATCCATTTTTAAGCCGCTGGAGCAGCTCGTATTTTCTCAAAGGCTCATAGAGGTGGACTGCTCGTCCATCCTCCATGCGAAACAGCAAATACCAACGCCGCTGCCTTTTAACCATTAAGCCGCTCCGTGTTCACCCTCATCCTGGTTGTCTTCCTCTTTTTCATCTGAGGAGGATGGATCAGCTTCATTGTTTTGATCTAGAGGAACAGGGGGCGCTTCTTTTTCCAAAGGTTCCGCTTCTGCAGCTTGATCTTGTTTCCAATCCCACCAAGCTTCAGCAATTGGAGCAATTTCTTTTCTGTACTCGTTAATGAGGTCTATAGTGGCACTTGGAGACATTCCAAGCTCATCTGCAAGCCTGCGGTATGATTCCCCTTCAATACGGCGTTTTGCAATTTCATCAATATTTTCAGGAAAACCATCACGAACTGGAGGCGTACCTTCAGTGATGAAAGAATCAACAATTTCTCGATCTATCTCCATTGGTTTTTCTTCAATTCTTGGTTTTTCTTCGGGGAGCCCTAACTCTGCCTCAAGTTGTTCCGGTTCAGGATCCGCGACATTAACAATTCCTCTTTGATCAACCGTGTAATTTGTAATTGGTTTCTCAGTTTTCGCATTTATTTCTAAGACATATTGAACTGTTTCTGATTCCAGCTGAGCTTGTACTTCCTTATCAATCATTTCAGAAAGGCGTGAAATCCTAGATCCACCTAATTCTTTTGTGCTGACCTCCAAAACGATTTCAGTAATACCTTTAGGCTTCATATTCACCTTTTTAACGAGAGATTTTAGATTAATGAAAGACATAACTGCTCCTCCTCTTGTGATAGTGGCTTCACCTGTATTTCGATTCTTGGATTTTGGCTATAATACTTACTGACATGAAGGTCTACAATTTGGCTGTCATCATGCCAGATGACTTTATTTAGTCCGTCCTTAATGCCCTTTATATAGTTATCAACATCTGGCTTTTTGCTCGGCCTTAATAGCCCTTGTTCTGCTTCTGCAACTTTTTTCTTACTGAAGCTTTTCAGAGTGGATTTATAAACCCTTACTGACAATTCAAGTGGTCCTTCTAGCAATTTAGATGGCCGATAATCTGAAGCAGCCAGCTTTACATATTGCTTAAAGTCTCTTGATTTCTTTGGATCATATAGCCTGGTCATCCCATTAACCGTGGTGGCTCTCGGTCTCCCTTGGGCTACTGGCTCACCGTAAACTGTAAAACTAATCAATGCTGTTACCTCCCGTCAGCTGATTCCAGCTGCTCTATTTCAGTCATTATTAAATCCGCGTTCATGATTATGAATGTTAAGGAGCGGAGCGTGCCGAGCATCAATCTCCCTCCTCGAAGGACATTTCACGGCCAAACTTGCATTTAACGTTAATATGTAGCCGCTCCAGTTCCGGCAAAGACAGTTCATACAGCTGTTGCCCGTCCTCCGATTCATACTGGCCATACTTGATAAGCTCATTCGTTAAAAATTCCCGCCGCTCGTCTGTGGCAGTCTGTGTTATATCTGAAGGCATAATATGTGCTCCTTTCTTTTAAGCGAGCTTCTCTTCCATTTGTCTATCAAGGTTTAAGAATCGGCCGTACTCTTTAATAAAGGCAGCCATGACAGTGCCAACCGAGCCGTTTCTTTGTTTTGCAAAAATGATCTCCACTATGTTTTTTAGGTCGCTTTGCTTATCGTAATAGTCATCCCTATAGAGAAAACTAACGATATCGGCATCTTGTTCAATGCTGCCTGAATCTCGAAGATCAGACATCATCGGCCGCTTATCTTGTCGCTGCTCAACACCGCGAGAAAGTTGAGAAAGCAGAATGATTGGAATATTGAATGTCCGGGCTATGTTCTTCAATTCGCCTGTTATGCTTGCGACCTCTAAGTTTTTCGTTTCGAATTTTCCAATAGGTCGGATTAATTGAAGATAATCAATCACAACCAAATGCTTTTGATCCGGGTGTTCCTTTGTGGTCTTCCGAATGGCAGAACGAATATCAGCCACTGACTGTGACGGTTTGTCGTGAATATAGATGTCTAGTTTTTCATATTCACCGATGGCCCGATTCGCGTTTTCATAGTCTTTTTCACTGAAATACTTGTGCGGGTTTCTCCATTTTGTACCTTCGATTGAACCTAAATTGCTGAGCATCCGGTTAACAAGTTGACGGTCGGACATCTCCAAAGAAAAAACATCCACAACTCCACCTTTTAACGCCGCATTCTGGGCCAAATTTAGAGCGAAAGCTGTTTTTCCCATGGAAGGCCGGGCAGCTACGATAATTAAGTCGCTATCCTGCCAGCCTCCGGTCATAGCGTCTAGATCAGCTAGCCCAGTTTCCACTCCTGTTATTTCGCCTTTCTCTTGATACATGTCGTTGTATATTTCAGTTAAAACATCCATCTTGGTGCGATTATTTTTAATTCCAATCTCCTGCAGCTCCACGGTCTTCTGATAGACTTGCAAAATACCCTCATCGCTTGGGTTGTTTGCAAAATCAAGCGCTGTTTTTTGCATATCTCGAAGTTTAAAAGCTTCATAGATTAATGTTTGATAGGTTTCAAAATTAATAACAGAAGGAACCGCACTTGCTAGATCTACAAGATAAGAGGTACCACCGATCGCTTCGACTGTATCCCCTAACTCTGTAACTACTGTCACCATTTCAACAGGCTGTCCGGAGGAATCAACATCACGCATAGCCTTAAAAATCCGTTTATGCCGCTCATCTGCAAAATGCTTTGGCTCCAAAGTGGTTTCCTTAATCAGCTCTCCTTCAACAAGGATACAGCCCAACAGGCTCTCTTCTGCTTCAAGGTTTTTTAGCATGTTTTGCATTTCGTTCCCACTCTTTCTGTTGCTCTAAAAATTCATTTTTCTCTGGTTGTTTGACGCTAATCTCCGCAATTGTTGGAGGGAATGGTTTATTTGCAATATGCTCATTTATCTTTGTTTTTGCGGCTTCGAACGGCATTTTTTGAAGATGGTCCATCCACAATTCAATTCGCTCTTTCCCAACATCGCCGCTTAAATCAAAACGCGGATATGCTGCGGAAAGCCGCAACAATAATTTCATTGCTTCTGCTTTTTCCAAAGTAATCACCTTCCTAATTCACCTTAATGCCGTTCTCTCTAGCATAATCCTCGAGAGCAGCAAAGCTTTTTTCTTGTATCGATCCTCGCGGCCTAAATTCCGAGACATTAGAAGGCTGTTTTTCGCTTTGTTTAGCAACCCATCTATCACGAATAATTAGTTCACAGTAAGAAAAAGAATTTATCTTGTCTCCTGGATATTTAGGTTTATATTGATCAAAAATTTCATCTATCCAAGTCAAAACATCGTCGATAGGTATCTCTGCCTCTATGACTCTTTTGATTGCCGCTGTATCTACAGCAGATAAAAATAGAGAGCCTTTTCTCGAAGTGAATTTTTCTTCGATTTTTTGGAAAGAAGTCGAGCCCTCGTCCTTCTGTTGAGGTGCTTTTGGCTTTTCTTTAGCCTTATTTTCATATGTAGGCTCTTCAGCAGCACCTTGGAATTTTGAATAATTTAATACAGTCCAAAGCATTCCGTATTCAGTTTCCTCTGCAGTAATCATTCCTTTTGCCTGAAGCCTTTCAGCTGCAGCTTTGACTGCGGCTCTTGTGAATTTTGTTAAACCTCTGCCCTTTTTAATCGCTAAGTCATCACATAGTTTTGAATATGAGCGGATATACTGGCCTTTTTTTAACTCATAATCATTAATCTTCATACCGTCCTGAAACGCAGCTTTGGCAATTAAGAAAGTGAACAACCTAAAGCCGACATTATCTGTAAAGATCTCATGATCGACCATTGACTTATATAGCCTCACCCATCCAGCCAAGGGCCTCGCCTCCTTTCCATCGCTATTTCTTTCTGCAGATAGCTTTTAAACCTTTGATTGTCACAAGAGTAAGATTGGGTTCATATTTTCGAAAATACGTTGAAACGTACATTAGTAGAGTGTCCTTACGCATATCTGGGGCCACTGTCTTGGCCAATGACACATAACAATAAGGGTAAGGAACCGCAATTAAGTCATTGTCAGTCATGGTATATAAACAACCTTTCCAGTCAATTTCATGATGTCTTCTTTAAAAAGCTCCTCGTCGCTGTTTGATTCAGAAAGATGCAGCAGCCAAATTTCCTGAACCCTGCTCAAGTCATTTGCCTTCAAAAACTCTTTTACGTTTTCTAAACTGAAATGCGACTGTAAGAGTCGTCTTTTCATAAATAGCGGTGTACGGCCGCTTTCGATGTTTTCGTTCAGTATTTCATTCGAGTAATTGCATTCCACCATAATGTGAGTGAGTCCTGGAAACTTATATTTGATGTAATAGGTATCAGTGGCAAACAGAAGCTTGTCACCATCCTCATTAGCCAACAGAAAGCCATACGGCTCCGCCACATCGTGCTGCACGTCAAAGGGCATAATAGACCAAGAACCAACTTTAAACGGCTGTTTAGCGCGCACAGGCTTTATTCTGTGATGAGAAATGCCAATTGCTCCGGCCGTCCCAGGAGACATGTAACAATCAATGCCGGCTTTCAGAACATCCTTAATTGCTTTGCAGTGATCCCCATGCTCATGAGAAACAAGGCAGCCAGCGAATTGAGACATTTTGTACTGAAACCCCTTCTGCATTTGTTTAAAGTTGATGCCGCATTCCAAAAGAAGCGGGGTCTTACCATCGGTAACCCGATAGCAATTCCCCTTACTGCTCGATGACAGGGCTGTAATTTCAATCAAAAATCTGGCCCGTCCGATTCAAAGACTGAGGGCTTCTCATCTTTTTTTGTTGGTTGGGGCTCCAGCTGTTCTGTTTGTGGATCCGGAATTGGTTCGATATCGATAACCTCTGCATTCGCTTTTTCATTTACCTCACGGCGCACCCGTTCTTCAGCTGGTATATCATCGTTAGCCTGCTCCTCTTCCTCTGTGTATAGATTCCCTAAGTTATTAGGGAAAGCTTCACGCAGGGCATTTACTATTGCTGTTTTTCGAATCATATTTAAGGGCATTGTCTTCCACGTGGATTGTCCTTTGCTGAATTCATCCAGGCTTATACGCACTGAAATTGGTTGCTTCCTATCCGCACGGTAAACGTCAGCCCATCCTCCAATTAGATTATCCTTAGGAAGCTTGATTGCACCCTCTATTTCAACCATATCTCCTTCACGCTCAACGATAATCCCAGCTTTAAACCCTTCAAACTGCTCGTTATTCTCTGCACGCTTCATAAATGCTTCTTTACCAACAATCATTTGAGCCGGTGAGCCTTTAAATTTCACAAGGTAAGCTTCATTTAAAAACGGATTGAGTTTTTGATACTTGCAAAGATTTATAAACATTGCTGCTTCTTGATCAGTTACATCGGAGTTTCCACGAACCAAAAAATTCTTTACTGTTTTTCCTGTAAGCTTCACGGATTCACCGTTTACTGAAAACTCAACGGGCTTAGTCATTAATTCATTTTGTTCACTCATTTGAATCCTCCTCGTCTTCGTACACAAATTTCACTTTTTTTCCTTTATGCTCAATCAAGAAATCTTCAAGCAGATCAGCAAAGTCGGAGGGTCCTACTAAATCTCTTTCTAAAATCGCGTCTTCTGGACATTCAGAAAGCGGACCCACATGCATGATTTCTTTGCCATTTATAAGCAAGGTTTCACGGCGTAGATCTTCCCAACCTTTACTCCTAACAACTGTTACTGTGACAATTTCACTCATGCACTTACCTCACAATCTACTGGAATGAGCGAGCTATCATCTAATTCAATCCGCAGCTGTTTATCTTTCTCGGAAACAATCAGGCTGAGGATCTGTGAATTTGTGTTGATCAATTTCGTCACTGCTTCAGAGTTATCAACGAAAATAGGAGCAGTGATTCCGTAGTAATCATTAAGCGTGTTAATGATGTCCAGTCCAACATTAATGCGTGCAGCATTATTTAAGCCGGACGAATAAGGCACACCTCCAAAAAGGGTTTCACACGTCTCCTCAAGTCCTCCATTGATCTGGTCTTTGAAGAGCTTGAAGCGAGCATATTTAAACTTGCTGTTTATCTTCTCTTCAAGGAGATTCACTTTAGTGCGAACAAATTCCTCAGTCAAAAAGAGTTGTTGTTGCAGCTGTTCATATTGTTCTGCTAACTCTTTTTGTTCTTGCTCAAGCTGTCTTACCCGATCATTAACATGCTTTGCGTGATCAATTTTCGCTTGATCTTTTTGAAGCAGTAAAATCTCTTGTTTTTTACTGTTGATATCATCCTTAATCAATTGCACGGCTTGATCCGTGGAAGATTCTAATTCCTGAATGTCCTTCTGGATGGTCTCGATTTCAGCTTGTTTATTTTGATAAATTGGATCCGCTGAAATATCTGATCTATTGCTTTGCTCGCCCTCTAATTCTTTTTCAAGTGATAATAAAGTCTCTTCTTCACTCTTATAGGCATCCTGCAAATTAGATATTGCAGCTTCTAATTCCTGAATAGCATCCTCAGACTTTTCTTTTTGACTCTTAAACGACTTGCCTTTTTCATTGATTTCAGCTAAAGCTTGGCTTTTATGAAAATTGAATTTTTCAATGGCTTGATCAATTTTTTCTTTCGGTAATTCTTGGCCGCATGTAGGGCATTCAGTTTGATGTTGATCAAACGTCTCCTCATTCTTGTCGCACCAACTCTGGCGCAGCGACTCGATTTCCGTATTTAATCGATCCAAATTGTCTTTTTTAAGTGATAACTGCCGCTGATTCGACTTAATCTCCATTGAAATTTCATCAATCTTGCTTTTCACAGGGTATAGCTGCTCTTTAATCTCATTGATCTTTTTGTATTCTTTTTCCTGATGATCATTTTTGATTTCCTGAAGATCATTCTGCAGCTGGAGAATTACTTTCCTCTTCTCAAAAATAGCTTCACCATTACGAGCTGAACGAAGTTTCTCCTCCAATGACTCAACTTCTTTTTGAAGAAAATTTATCTCGTCATGTAATTCTTGTTCATCTAGACCAGATGTATCTTCGACTGTGCGCTGGATTTCATCGATTCTTACCGGTATTGCATCGAGCTGTTTATTTATTTCACGCTGTTTTCCCGCGATCACCTTTCTATGCTCTTCAAGCGACCGTTTCTTTAAGATGCTTTCCAGGGCAGCCACAGAAGGGTTTTTACTGAATACTTCCTCGGCTGTTACATCGCCGCTAATCTCAAGTAGAATCTTCCGTCTGTCTTGCCATTTCAATTGCTCATTGAAGAATGATGGAGAAGTAATGAGTTTAAATTTGTCTTCTGCAATAATTGAGCTGACTCGATCATTAAACTCTTTTTTCTTTGATGGCACTTCGTTAATAAAATAGTCAGTGGTATGTCCAGAGAATACGGCTTCGGCACTACTCCGCTTTCTTGTCCACTTCTCGGAGTACACCTTTTTCAGAGACAATTCAGCTCCATCGATCAAAAACAATCCGCTGACTTCATGATTCAGTCCGCTAATAGGCTTGTTTTCTTTTGTGAGGGTTTTAATCTGAAAATCCTTTTTGTTTTGGCTGTCCTTATCAAATAAGAGCCAAATAAAAGCATCAAACAAAGTTGTTTTTCCTGTTGCATTATCACCGTAGACCTTGACGTTCTCGCCTCGAGTATCAAGAGTAAACTGTCTAACTCCCTTAAAATTGCGAAGTTCTAATTTGAGCAGTTTAATTTCCTTCTTCATTTCGCTTCACTTCCTTTCTCTTTAGACTTGAGAGAAAGATATTCATTTCGTGCCTCAGCTGTTGGGAAGTGAAAACATGCATTCCCCTTAATATCAAAGGAAATTGATCCACCTACAGTGGCAAGATTAATCTGATCGCGTCGTTGATCGCTAAACGGCTCAGTGTAAAAAAATTCATTCATTTGTCAAAGACCTCCAAAGATTTGATTTTTGGAAGGTGATACAGTACACTATCAATACCAAAGTTTGTAACACCTTCTACGGCTCGCTCTGCAAAGCGAGCTTTTTTCATTTCACTTTTTGAAGTAGTTCCTGAACACTATCAGGAATTTTGTGTTCACATTTGCTGCAATAAATTTTGTAAGATCGTTCTTCGACCTTTCCGCAATTAGGGCACTCCCTTGGCAGAATAACCAGGTAAAACACCGAAAATCCTCCTTTCTGATGCTTGTACGCATCGTCAGACCAGAGAGAGGTGGCAGTAAGTTAAAAGGGGGAATGGATGGATAAAAAAGTTCTCCCCCTGGCCTGACGACAAGAACAAGCTTGCCGTGCTCATAAAAGAGCGCTATAATACTTCCGTAACGTTTTATTTGCTTAAGCAGTGAGTGTAGGAGCTTGCTGCTTTTTTATATTTTCAATAGCCTTCTTCGCCTCGGCATTCACCAGAAGAATCTGTGCTGGATTCCTCTTTACTTCCCGACAATGACTCACAACCTCAGAAGCTTTCATTAAACGGCTTGCAGATAATACAAATTTCATTCAAATCATCCCCTCTAACTTTTTTTCGAAAAAATCTTTTGACGGAATAACTTCAACAATGCGATCGAAGTCTCGCTTGGATTTTATGTAGTGATCTAGTTGTTTTACAGATTTGCGAAGTTCATTAACCGTTTCATTCGCCTTTTTCATATCTCCGTTAGCAACAGCTTTGATCAAGAGCTTTGAGTATTCCTCTATAAAAATTTGTTCTCGCCTTGCTGAATTAAAGTGTTTTTTCAAAACCTTGTCCTCAAGAAGCACCTTTGATTAACCCCCTCGTTAAAAGCTTCATTTTATGCTTGCCCCACATCTTCACCCATGAAATCGAGTATTCCTTACAGAGAACAACGATTAGTTGAGTTAAAGCTGTTATGACGTCTAAACATTCCTGAATCGATTTCTCAATCATTTTTGTATCTGACAATGTTTTGGGATTGACTGAAATATGTTCGACTGAATTTTGTAGGGCGTCCATGGCTTCTGTCATTTGTATCTTGGATTGAACAAGAAGATTCACCCTATGCAAATCCGCTGTTTCCCCATCCAAGATTAAAGGTCCCCAGCCTGTATAATCAGAAGCAGCTTCAAGGGCAGCCCGTGGATCATTATGTTTCTCAGCAAAATACTGGGCCACCTCCGGCTGAACTTTGTGGCGGCCGCATTCCTGATGAGATACAGATTCACGTGAAAGAAATAATTCATCGTCCATAGATAACTGCTGTTGTGTAAGTTCCGCCTCTTTACGAGCGCTTTTTAGTGCTTTCGGTGCTCTACCAAATTTCACTTTAAACCTCTCCTTTTTCTACCAAAATTTTCGTTTTCAATTGGTAAACTTTAGTTAGAAGCGGTTATGCTAACTCTTTCATGCTGTTTTGTTCCTGCTGTTTGATCCACTCATTAAGAGAATCAACACGAAAGAAAATTTTCTTTCTAACTTTGAAATGAGGAATCTGACCATTTCTAACCATGATATAAATTGTTTCCTTGTGAACCCCCAAAAAGTCTGCGGCTTCTTGAGGGGTTAAAGCTGTTCGTTTCAATGTAAATACCTCCATTTAAGCAGAATCTTGATTACGCAACCTGTGGTTTACATCCTGTTCAAAAAAAATAGTCCAATCAAGACCTAATACCGGAGCAAGTTTCATAGCTACAGAAGGTGATGGTTGTCTCTCACCTCTCTCAATCAAACCATAGTATTGACTGGTGATTCCAGCCTTAGAAAGATCAACAACTTGTTTTTGACTAAGGTTCCGGTCTTTTCTAGCTTTAATTAAATACTGAGTAAGAGCAGATGTCTTTTTCAAATCATCACCTCCTTTTTGTAAACTGTTTGTTTCTACGCTGTTAATAATAAAAGAAACCTGTAGTTTCTGTCAATACTTTTATGAAACTTTTTGTTTCCTTTTGTTTACGAAACTAATTGTTTCTATATAATAATTGTCAAAGGCAAATAAAGTGAGGAACCTACTATGTTTGGAGAACGTTTAAAAAAATGCCGTACCTCCAAAGGATATAGCCAGCAACAGATGGCGGATTTCTTAGGAATTACGAGACAAGGATATGGGAAGTATGAGATCGGTAAGGCTGAACCTGATTTAAAGACCCTTACTAAATTAAGCAATATATTAGGAGTTTCAACTGACTTTCTTCTAAAAGGCACACATGCACAATTTGATCTCGATGAAATTTTAAATGATCCCGAGACCTTAATTGCTGGTCGTGATGGTACGATTTCGAAAGAGCAAGCTAAAGAGCTCCTGTATTATCTTTTGAAAAAAGAGTTCGACCAACAATAGCAGCTATTCTTTATTCTTAATTCTTTAATTCTTCTTCTGGTAAAACATTTGTTAAACATTTGTTTAATAAAAAGAAACCTAAGTGTTAAATAAAACTTTTTGCATCCCCTAAAAACATAGATATATCAAGGGTTTATGACTGATGCACACTGTAAAACAAACTGTTTAACATTAATTGAGTTAAATGAAAGATAAAGAAAACTTAACTGGAGTAAAAAGGGGAACTTAAATTGTTTAAAAAATTGGGGACTTTACTATTAATCACTTCACTGATATTGCTAGCAGCATGCAAAAATAGTGAAGAGTCTTCTACATCATCAGTAGACACAAACAATACAACTGATACCAACACATCAGAAAGCCAAGGCATCTCTACTAATGGACCTGAAAAAGTTGGGGATGTATATGAAATTGAGAGCGGTACAGCGAAAGTAATGGCCATCAGCAATAAAGAAGCCACTGCGAAAACTGGCCCGATGCAAGTAACTGTAAAAAAAGTAATTGCCGCTGTGGCCAACGAACAAACACCTTATATTGAGGTTCAACTTGAAGCGGAAAATACATCAGATAAAGTAGTTTATTTCGGCCTAGATGATGCAAAGTTAGCAACAAGCACTGGGGTACAAATCGATGAGGCATCTACTAGCGAAAATGAAAAGTTTCTTGGAGAGTATGTGGGGAAAGTAAACGATAGTGGATCCGTATTTTTTATTTTTGAAAACGAAGAGGATATAAAAGATTTAGATTCAATTCGACTGAGAATCGCTCTTCCGGTTGGTGAGGACGCAAATGCTTTAGGTGACGATCTTGATTTAAAAATTAACTTAGAGCATTAAAAACAAGCCCTGTTTTGGGCTTTTCTTTAGAAAATAAAACCGAACATAAGTTTGCATTTCGTTAGTAGGAGGCTTTACCTTGTATCATTTATCACTTCTAGAGGAAAGAATACAAACAATTTACACCGGCATCGGTATTACAGAGCCTGGTTCACGGGACTTGGAACTAATTGCAGATAGGTTAAAAATAATAGTCCATTACAAAAATCGTTCATCTGTAGCAGTAAAACTGCTGGGAATGGCTTGCATTATTCTTGATTCACGATTATCCAAAAAAAAGCAATGGGAAGATTTTTCCCATGAACTGTGCCATCACATAAATCATGTGGGTGTTCAATACAAATTACCCCCACTTTTTAGAGAATTACAGGAGAATCAAGCAAATGCATTTATGTATCACTTTGCTGTACCTAGCTTTATGCTGAAAAACATTAAATTACCGGCAACCAAGCGGGAATCTATAAGTCTCATATCTGATCTTTTTCAGGTTACTTATCCTTTTGCGGAAAAAAGATTGGATATGTACTTCCGTAAGTTATTCAGCTTTAAGTACCAATCATTTATGATTCAAAAGAATAAAGAAAGGGAGAAAATTTTATATGCCAACAATTGAAAAAAGAGGCGAAAAGTCATTTCGATTAGTTGTTGATATCGGTACAAAGAGCAAGCGTAAAAGAAAGGTCAAAACAATTAGAATAGAGGATCCGGCTTTATTAAAAACCACTAAAAAGCTGCGCAATTACTTGGAGAGTGAATGGTATAAATTCAAAACAGAAGTTGAAGCCGGCGCTTATATCACACCACACAAACGAACATTCAATATGTTCATAGAGGACTGGGAGAAAAAATACGCCCTGGATCATCTCGATGATAAAACTCGTGAAACTTATGAGTATATTATGGGGAAAGAAATACAACCCTATTTTGGAGACATGTACTTAGACGAGATTCAGCCGATTCACATATTAAATTTCTTAGAAGAATATCAACGGGAAAATGATGTCTCAACGTCAAGCATTCATGCAAGATATCGAATCATTAGAGATATCTTAGGAAGAGCAGCTGAGTGGAAAATTATAAAAGAAAACCCTGCTGAAAACGTAAAGCGGCCAAAACAAAAATACAATGAATATGAAATTTATAC
>NZ_CP026362.1:3412500-3477500 GCF_004116955.1 Bacillus vallismortis
GCACTCATCGTTTACGGCGTGGACTACCAGGGTATCTAATCCTGTTCGCTCCCCACGCTTTCGCTCCTCAGCGTCAGTTACAGACCAGAGAGTCGCCTTCGCCACTGGTGTTCCTCCACATCTCTACGCATTTCACCGCTACACGTGGAATTCCACTCTCCTCTTCTGCACTCAAGTTCCCCAGTTTCCAATGACCCTCCCCGGTTGAGCCGGGGGCTTTCACATCAGACTTAAGAAACCGCCTGCGAGCCCTTTACGCCCAATAATTCCGGACAACGCTTGCCACCTACGTATTACCGCGGCTGCTGGCACGTAGTTAGCCGTGGCTTTCTGGTTAGGTACCGTCAAGGTGCCGCCCTATTTGAACGGCACTTGTTCTTCCCTAACAACAGAGCTTTACGATCCGAAAACCTTCATCACTCACGCGGCGTTGCTCCGTCAGACTTTCGTCCATTGCGGAAGATTCCCTACTGCTGCCTCCCGTAGGAGTCTGGGCCGTGTCTCAGTCCCAGTGTGGCCGATCACCCTCTCAGGTCGGCTACGCATCGTTGCCTTGGTAAGCCATTACCTCACCAACTAGCTAATGCGCCGCGGGTCCATCTGTAAGTGGTAGCCGAAGCCACCTTTTATGTTTGAACCATGCGGTTCAAACAAGCATCCGGTATTAGCCCCGGTTTCCCGGAGTTATCCCAGTCTTACAGGCAGGTTACCCACGTGTTACTCACCCGTCCGCCGCTAACATCAGGGAGCAAGCTCCCATCTGTCCGCTCGACTTGCATGTATTAGGCACGCCGCCAGCGTTCGTCCTGAGCCAGGATCAAACTCTCCGATAAAAGTTTGACTGACTACGCACATTGCTGTGCGATTTATAAAAAAATGAATTAACAGGTACGTTTTGTCTTGTTTAGTTTTCAAAGATCATTACTGCCGCTTAACGAAGCAGCTTTATTACTATAACATTCAGCTTCTTGTAAGTCAATAACTTTTTTCAAAGCATTTAATGAAGCTTTTAATTGTTGCCTGGCTTATCAGCGACGAATAATAATATATCACGGATATTATCAAAAGGTCAACACCTAATTTAGCTTTATACAAAGAGACATTTTGACGGTTATATTCAATCGGCCCTGCTCATAAGATGTAGTACAAGAATGATGGACAAGATAAGGAGGCATCTCAGTGAATCACTTCTATGTGTGGCACATTAAACGAGTGAAACAATTTATCATTATACTTATCGCCGCATTTGCAGCAGCCAGCTTTTTTTATATCCAAAGAGCTGTTCCGCTTCCCGTGTTTTCAACTGACACCGGACCTAAAGCCATTTATAAAGGAGAAACAGATTCGAAAGACGTTGCCCTTACTTTTGATATCAGCTGGGGTGATAAAAAAGCAGAACCTATACTTAATACTCTGAAAGCAAATGGAATTAGAAATGCGACGTTTTTTCTTTCCGCTTCCTGGGCTGAACGCCACCCCGACACAGTAGCGCGTATCGTAAAGGAAGGCCATCAAATAGGGAGCATGGGCTATGCTTATAAAAACTATGCCAATTTAGAGAGCAGCGAAATAAAAAAGGACATTAACCGTGCGCAAACTGCCTTTGAAAAGTTAGGGGTCAAAGACATACAGCTATTAAGACCCCCTACCGGACAGTTCAATAAGAATGTACTAACGGTCGCTAAGCAATACAATTATACGGTTGTTCATTATAGTATAAACTCTCAGGATTGGACTAATCCCGGGGTTGAAAAAATTATCGATAATGTGACCAAGCAGGTTTCCGGAGGAGACATTGTTCTTTTACACGCCTCCGACTCGGCAAAACAAACAGAAGAAGCGTTGCCTGATATCATCCATCAGCTAAAAGAAAAAGGGTTAAAAAATGTAACCGTAGGTGATCTCATTGCAAATTCTGATGCCAAATCCTCAGAGATAAAGTAATTACTTCGCTGCAAACCTCGGCAGCATCAGCAATTGGAAAGCATTACACGCCATTAACGGAAAAAGCATTAAATAAAGCCAGTCCTCATCATTTACTCTTAACGCAGGAAACCATTCTAATGCAGTAATCACAACCATTAAAAACAACGATGACACAAACGTTTTCTTAGAGGACTGCTTTTGCTTTATATAAGCTGTTACCACCCCAAAGATCAGTAAAAATATTGGTAACCACGCATAGCCAGCCAGCGATTCTCCGCTTTCTCCAAAAAATAAGAACCGCACATACATTAAATCAAAAGCTACAAACAAGATGAAAAACAACTGAAGCAAATTCCATAAGGATGATGATCTTAATATCTCAAGCGCAAACCGGTGAACTGTTAAAAACACGAAGAAACCCATTTGGCTAATCACACTAAAAATCATGCCTACCCCGACAAACCAAAACAAAACAGAAAAAATCTGCCCCGCTTCGAAGGCAAGAAACAGCCCCTTATATTCTCCCCACTTTAAAGCAAAACCCACAATACTCGTGATAACCGCTCCGACAGCTAATATAGAAAAGAAAAAACGAACCAAACCACGGCTTTTCATTTCTTTAATCAACCCCCTCAAAAATCGCATACCGCGATATTTTGTTATGTATAATTCCAAAGAGATGAATCATATTAAAAGTAAGACAAGTATGTGAAAGGAGCTTAAGCATGTCAAAAGCCAAAACGCTATTGATGAGCTGTTTTTTGTTATTATCTGTAACAGCTTGTGCTCCAAAAGACCAAGCAGCGGATATGGACTATGATCAGACCAAAAAAATGGTTGTTGATATATTAAAAACTGATGATGGAAAGAAAGCCATTAAGGAATTATTAAACGATGATGCGATGAATGAAGCACTGGTGATTGACCAAGATGCGATTAAAGGAACGATAGAAAAAACACTCACCTCTAAAAAGGGTGAAGAATTTTGGAAAAACATCTTTGAAGACACTGATTTTGCCGAAGGCTTTTCGAAAACCCTTCAGAAAGAGCATGAAAAAGTGATTAAAAAATTGATGAAGGACCCGGATTACCAGAAGATGTTGATGGACGTCATGCAGGATCCAGGCATGAATAAAAAGTACAGCCAATTGGCAAAAAGCCAAGAATTCCGCAGTTACTTAGAAGAGGTTATTAACGAAACGCTTTCTAGTCCGCTTTACAAAAAACAGTTCGAAGATGAGCTGAAAAAAGCAGCAAAAGAAACGGCTAAAGAAAGCGAATAAAGGGAAAGCCGGGATTCAGAATCCCGGTTCGCCTTTTTTTATACTTGCACTGACATTTTCGCATCTATTTTTTTAGCGATGTCCTGATATATTTCTCCTATAGGATGGCTTTTGTCATATACAGAAGGAGCAAATTGTTCCTTATCCCAATCAGGCTGTTTCAACGGGATTCTGCCAAGCAAAGGCACATTCAATTCCTCAGCTAGTTTATCTCCGCCGCCTTTACCAAAGACATACTCTCTTTCTCCTGTCTTAGCGCTTTCGTAATAAGCCATGTTCTCTATGACGCCAACGACTTCATGATCAGTTTTAATGGCCATAGAACCCGCTCTAGCCGCGACAAAAGCAGCTGTAGGATGCGGCGTTGATACGATGATTTCTTTGCAGCTCGGAAGCATTGTATGTACATCGAGAGCAACGTCCCCTGTTCCAGGCGGAAGATCAAGAACAATATAGTCTACTTCTCCCCACTCTACTTCATGGAAAAAGTTGTTCAGCATTTTGCCAAGCATTGGCCCTCTCCATACGACCGGAGCATTTTCTTCTACGAAGAAGCCCATCGACATCACCTTTACCCCGAAGCGTTCAACAGGAAGAAGTTTCTCTCCTTCAATAGTCGGACGCACAGTGATGCCCATCATATCAGGCACACTGAAGCCATAAATATCCGCATCAATTAAACCAACCTTTTTCCCAAGACGAGCAAGAGAAATAGCAAGGTTTACTGACACAGTTGACTTGCCTACGCCGCCCTTTCCGCTTGCTACAGCTAGAAAGACTGGCGGATTATCCATATTTAGCAATGTTTTTTTCTCAGCTGACGGCGCACGGAACTTAGCAATCGTTTCCTCAGGAAGCTCTTCAAATCGAAGGCCGACCGTCTCGGCGCCTGCCCCTTTTAAGACGTTTACGATCTCTTGCTGAATCTGCATTTGCTCTGCAGTCCCGGTCTTTGCAAGAGCGACTTTTACACTGATATGCCGTTTTTCAGGCTTTATTTTAATTTCCTTTACGGCATCCAATTCTCCCAGAGGTCTTTGAAGAAAAGGTTCGCGCATTTCACCGACTAGTTTTCTTACTTCATCTTCTCTTATCATCGAACCTCACCCTTTTGTGTATTCGTTTTCAGGCATTATTATATCATACATAAATAGCAGGTGTCTTATGCTTGAAACCATAAGAAAACCCTCCTTTACTCTGGAGGGTTTCCTTTTTCCGTGTAATATCGCAAAATGCCTTTATATATGGAAGATGCCACCTTGTCCTGATATTTCGATTTTCCGAGCAGCTTTGCTTCACTTGGATTAGATAAAAATCCGACTTCTATAAGTGCTCCGGGTTTGGTGACGTTTTGCATTAAGTAGACACCATGAATCCGCTTTGCTTTTCGGGTTGTGTTTTCCAGATTTCGTCTCAATTCATCCTGAATGTATTTTGCGACTTTTTCATTTTCTGCATATTTCCCGAAATAAAAGCTTTGGGCTCCGCTCCACTTTTGCGATGGAATCGCATTGAGATGAATGCTGATATAGAGTTCAGCCTCTGAATGGTTTATTAATTTGACTCGCTGTCTTAGGTCTTCCGCTTTTCGCCTGCTATAGCCCTTCGTTCCTTCTGGAGCGAGATCGACATCACTCTCCCTAGTCATGATGACAAGCGCCCCTTGTTGCTGAAGGTAGTCCCTGACTCTAAAGGCCACTTCAAGCGTTACATCTTTCTCTAACAGCTTTCCGCCGACTGCTCCTCCGTCAGGACCTCCATGACCGGGGTCCAGATAAATAATTTTCCCGCTCAGAGGCAGACTCCACGGCTTCCATGAATCGTTATTGCTGAACTGATACTTGAATAGAAATAGTAAAACGATGAAGCCTAGCAAAAAACCGAGCCATTTAAGCTTTTTCCTCATGCCTTCCCCTCCCGCTTGTCCGTTACTACATAACTATGGGACAGGGCCGGGAATTATGATTATCGCATGCGAAGCTTACACTGTTTTTCTCTTTGGACAACTCCCTGTGTCCACCAGTCTTTAATGAACTTTCGCGCTGCTTCATAAACCGTATTTTTATCAAAAGTTGCGTATTGCTCGTGTATCCAATTATAGAGATAATCAAAAAACTCCATACGCAGCTCTTCTTCTTCACTTGCTGAGCGGGCACTGATGCTCTGCATGGATTCTCCGTAGTAGCCGAAAATCCCAAAACGCCCACCCAACAAATAAGCTTCTATCGCAAAATCAATACAGCCTTCGCTGATAATATCTCTTTCATCATGTAAAAATGGGAATAATGGTTCCAAACAGTCCTTAACAGACAGAATAATTTGTCTCAGAGAGAGTTCTTTGAGCAAGTTCTTTTCTAATTCATAATCCTTTTGGCGTTTCACATCCATAAAAGACAGTACCTCTGCCATACAAATTCACTCTCCTTTTACCGGTTATTTTGAGGTTTCAATCGTGATACCATGCCCGAATTCGGTTGGAAATTCGCCCAAATGAAGGTGCAGGGATTGATAAAAGGAAGAGGATTTAGCAGCTTTCCGCAGGTGAGGGAACGAACGTTCTGCCAATAAGCATTATAAAAGCAGCCCCTCTAACAGGTCGCTGCTTTTCATACTTTCACACTTCTTGTTGCAGAATATGTATGAATATACTGGTCCAATACAAAACCGCCTTTATCTTCATAAAAACCAGTGACAATAAAACCGGCATCAATTTGGCCCTTGATTTGGTCTTCTAACGAATGGCCGAATTCTAGAGCTTCATTATTCTCAATCAGTTTTTTTACTTTATGTTTTGGAAGATCTTCTGAGTCGGCATATGGAATAGAGTGTTTTACTTTCAAAATACCTTGCTGTTCTAACTCTACATCAAACAGAAATACGACAGGATTGACAAAACCTGAGATTAGAGTGCCGTTTCTTTTTAGCACACGGTGCGCTTCTTTCCAGACCGGGAGGACATTCTCAACAAAAACATTGGCAACAGGATGTACAATGACATCGAATGATTCATCCTGAAATTGACTGAGGTCGTCCATACTTCCTTTGACAGTATGTATCCTAAGATCATCACGCTCAGCAACTATTCTATCCTGATCCAACTGCTTTTCCGAGTTATCTAATACAGTGACATCCGCTCCTGCGGCTGCCAAAATCGGGCCCTGCTGGCCGCCACCTGATGCTAAACAGAGCACTTTCAGCCCATTGACAGGGGGAAACCAATCTCTCGGTACATCTTTCATTGGTGTTACCCTTATATCCCAATTGCCTTTTTTCGCTTGTTCAATGACATGCTGCTCAACAGCAACAGTCCATTCATTACCTGTTTCTACTTTTTGATCCCAGGCTTTGCTATTATGATCTACTAACGCATTCATGAATCGTTCTCCTTACTTTAATGTATAGAGTATAACAAATATTTCTAGATTGATATCGCTTTCCCTTTGCATATTTAGAAAAAAGTTCATAAAAACGCAAAAAAACCACAAAGGAGATGTGATTTTTTTGGCTAGTGACTATCATATCATTTTTTTGAATCATATAAGTGGCAAAATACTTGATGCTGCTCAGACATATTGCTTAGCATTGGCATCTCTGTTTTGCATTGATCCATGACAGCAGGGCATCTGGTATGAAACGGACAGCCGGCCGGCGGATTCGAAGGACTAGGCAAATCACCTTTAAGCTCAATGCGTTCCTTTCTGCGATGCGGGTCAGGGATCGGGACAGCTGAAAGCAGCGCTTTTGTATACGGATGCTTCGGATTCTGTATAATTGAATCGCGATCTCCAACTTCAACCAGTTTCCCAAGATACATCACACCAATACGGTCGCTTATAAAATCAACAACACTTAAATCATGTGCTATAAACAAATAAGTTAAACCAAATTCCTTCTGCAGGTCTTTCATCAAATTCAGTATCTGCGACTGAATCGATACATCGAGTGCGGAAACAGCCTCATCTGCAATAATCAGCTTCGGATTTACAGCCAGAGCCCGGGCGATGCCGATTCTTTGCCTTTGCCCGCCGCTGAATTCATGCGGAAAACGACTGCCGTGCTGACGGGACAGCCCCACGGTATCCAAAAGTTGATGCACTTTTCTTTCACGTTCAGAAGAAGTCATAAGTCCATGAACAATCAACGGTTCTTCAATGATTTCTTTCACTCTCATTCTGGGATTTAATGAGGCATAAGGATCTTGAAATACCATTTGAAAGTCTTTTCGCAAATTACGAACGTCTTTCTCATTCATTTTCGTAATATCCTGTCCGTTAAACAGAATACTGCCTTCTGTAGGCTCCAGCAGCTTCATCAACATCCGTCCGGTTGTTGACTTTCCGCATCCGCTCTCTCCGACAAGGCCGAAAGTTTCTCCGCGATTAATTGTAAATGAGATATCATCCACCGCTCTCACGGGCTTTGATTTTT
Organism: Bacillus vallismortis; assembly: GCF_004116955.1. Lineage (NCBI taxonomy): Bacteria > Bacillati > Bacillota > Bacilli > Caryophanales > Bacillaceae > Bacillus > Bacillus vallismortis. Next base: position 3,420,138 of record NZ_CP026362.1, read on the forward strand.
TAAAAAGGCCCGATGAATCAGAAAAGATTTTTTTCAAATGTTTCACTTCAACTAAAGGCTCATGATTCATATGCTGGCTCCTCCTTTCCCTCATTTTCATTCAGCCAGCATCGGCTTGTTCTTCCTTCCCCCACGTTTAGCAATGGCGGCTCTTTTTTCAGGCATTTATCAAAGACAAACGGACAACGTGATGCAAATTTGCATCCGGACGGCCAATCCTCTGCCATCGGAACATTGCCTTGGATAGAATGCAACCGTTCCTGCCGCTTTCCGATTCGAGGAATGGATTCCAGCAGCCCTTTTGTATACGGATGCTTTGGATCATCAAACAGATCATAAACCGAACCTTGTTCTACAATTCTCCCTGCATACATTACGGCCACTCGGTCACACGTTTCAGCGATGACGCCAAGATCATGTGTAATCAACAATATCGATGTGCCGTGTTTCTCCTGCATATCTTTCATGACATCTAGTATTTGGGCTTGAATCGTTACATCAAGCGCTGTTGTAGGTTCATCGGCAATTAATAATTTAGGCGAACAAGACATGGCCATGGCGATCATGACGCGCTGTCTCATTCCTCCGGACAACTGGTGAGGGTACTGCTGTAAAATTTCATCAGCCCTTGAAATACCGACTTGTGTCAACATTGAAACTGCATGTTGATCCGCCTTTTTGCGTGAATAGTTGAGGTGCTTTTTAATCGCCTCTCTTAGCTGATTCCCTATCGTTAGAACAGGATTTAATGAAGTCATCGGCTCTTGGAATATCATGGCGATCTCATTTCCCCTCAGTTCCCGAATTTCTTTTTCTGAGAGAGCTAAGAGGTCTCTGCCGTCAAAATGAATTGATCCGCCAACGATCTTTCCCGGTGTGTCTTTTAACAGTTTCATAATGGATAAAGAGGTGACGCTTTTTCCGCTCCCGGATTCCCCTACAATACCCAAAATTTCACTTTCATTTATCGTAAAATCAACTCCGTCCACTGCAGGAATTTCCTTACCGTTTACAAAAAAGCTCGTCCGTAGCTGATTGACGTTTAATATCGGTTTCATTCTTTTACCTCCTAATCCTTTATCTTAGGATCAAGCGCGTCCCGGAGTCCGTCACCAAGCAGATTAAAAGCTAAAACGGTGAGAAAGATTGCAAGTCCCGGAAAAATCGTCACATGCGGAGCTGTGTTTAAGTAGTTATGCCCATCACTCAGCATAGCGCCCCATTCAGGAGTAGAGGGATCTGCTCCTAATCCTAAAAAACTAAGTCCTGCCGCTATTAAAATAGCGGAACCGATTCTCATTGTGAAATACACGATAATCGTTGAGAACGTACCCGGTAAAATGTGTTTTAGAATAATGCGTGTATCTTTAGCACCTGTTGATTTTGCCGCTTCCACATACAGGCTTGATTTCATCTCCAGCACACTGCTTCGAACAATCCGCGCAAATACAGGCACGCTGAATATAGCAACTGCAAAGACTACATTCATTAAACCTGTTCCTAGGATTGCGATAATCCCAATGGCCAGCAGCATCCCCGGAAAAGCTAATAAAATATCGCAAAATCTCATAATCAAACTATCAATCCATTTACCAAAATAACCGCTTATAACGCCAAGTGCACTTCCGGCTAAAGCTCCCAAAAAAACAGAAGACAAACCAACAAATAACGAAATTCTGGCTCCTACTAAGATTCTGCTGAAGATATCCCTTCCGTATGCGTCAGTTCCCGCCAAATGAGCCGCTGAAGGCTTTAAAAATAATTGGCCGTAATCGACTTTTGCAGGGTCATATGGCACAAGGTACTGGCCGAATAATGCGACAAAAAATAATAGGAAAAGAAATACAGCCGATATCATTGATACCTTTTGCTTCTTAAAAGAAATCCAAAAATCGTGGAACCTGCTGCTTTTTGCCGGCTTCTCAACATGCTTTATCTCCATTTGTGATCCTCCTTCCTATGATCCGTAGCGTACTTTCGGATTCAGCCAGCCATATAACAAATCAACGATTAAATTAATGAGTAGAAATTCAAAAGAAAATAATAAAAGTTCAGCTTGTATAACGGGATAATCCCTTGACACAATTGAATTAATTAATAGACGCCCCAATCCAGGCCAGCTGAATAACGTTTCTGTAATGATTGATCCGCTCAGCATAAACCCGAACTGTAATCCAGTCATCGTGACAACCGGAATCATTGCATTTCTGAAGGCATGCTTCATAAGAACCGTATATTCATGCAGGCCTTTGGCTCTGCTCGTCCGGATATAATCATTCTTTAACACATCCATGACTGCGGATCTTGTAAAGCGGGCAATTATAGCTGCGACTCCTGCTCCTAGCGTAATAGAAGGGAGAATATAATGTTTCCAGGAGTCCATTCCCCCTGTAGGAAGCCAGCCTAACTGAACGGAAAACAACTGCATAAGCATAAGCCCCAGCCAGAAAGAAGGAATAGATATCGCAGAAACCGCAAAAATCATTGTCGCATGATCCTGCCACTTGTTTCTTTTGACAGCTGAAACTAAGCCGATCGGAATTCCGAATAGCAATGACCAAAACATGCTGACAACTGTCAGCCAAAATGTCGGCATAAACCGCTCAGACAGCATCTCTGCCACAGGTCTTCCTGCCTGAATAGAGGTTCCTAGATCTCCTTGAAAGAGATTGGACATATATGAGATGTATTGTTGATATAAAGGCTGATCTAAGCCATATTTCTCTCTAACTAATTTGATTTCATCAATTGTTGCATCACTGCCTGCGATTAACCGGGCAGGGTCTCCGGGAATCATATGCACGAACATAAAGACAATAACAGTAATAATGAACAAGAGAGGAATCATCAGTAATAAACGTTTGATTGAGTACTTTATCATTAGGCGCCCTCCTTGACTTCAATAAAAGGAGGCTGACCCATATGAGTCTGCCTCCGGAACACGCTGGATGGGCGTCACCCAAGCGCCAGCATTATTTTTTTTCTGCCCCGCGAACATCCATCACACCTGATGGCTGCATTACCACTCCATCGACACTTTCTTTTTTCGCATAAATTAAATCTGGTACAGCAAGGAAAACCCATGGCGCATCTTCCCAAATCTGTTGCTGTGCCTTTCCATATAATTCTTTGCGTTTCGCCGTGTCAGAAGTTTGTAACGCTTGGTTCAGAAGACTGTTTACAGTATCACTTTGGTAGTAAGACGTGTTATAAGAATTCGGCGGGAATGCTTCTTCTCCGCCAAAGACTGGGCGAAGACCCCAGTCGGCATCACCGGTAGACGGAGACCATCCGCCATTATAAAGCTCTAGATCAGCATCTTTCGCATTTGTAACGCCCCAGATTTTATCCCCGATTGTACCGCTTTCCATAGGAACTGTTTTTAATGTAATCCCTACTTTATCAAGCTGCTGTTTATAAAATTCCATCATTTTAACCTTATCAGAGCTGTTTCCGCCCCAGATTGTTGCCTCAAACCCATTTGGATAACCCGCTTCTTTTAAAAGCTGCTTTGCTTTTTTGATGTTATATTCGTATGGTGTTTGTTCAGCGTAAAACTGTGTATCAGGTGCAATAGATGACTTCGTTTCAGAAGCATATCCGTTATATACAACTTTTAGGAAAGCTTCTTTATCAATTGCATAGTTAATAGCCTGGCGGACTTTCACATCATTAAAAGGCTTTTTCATTGTATTCATTGAAAAGTACTTCACAATTAAAGACGGCTTTGTAACCAATGATAGTCCGTCGGTGTTCTCAATCGTTTTTGTATCTGTCGGTGGTACCGGATAGATGAAATCAGCTTCTCCCGTTTGAAGCATCGCAATTCGTGCCCCATTTTCAGGAACAGGCTTAAAGACCATGTTATGTACCTTTGGAAGGTCCTTGTTCCAGTAATCTTTATTGGCAGTTAATTTAAGATATTCGCCGTGCTGCCATTTTTCAAACGTAAACGGTCCTGTTCCGACCGGGTGCTGTGATACTTTATCGCCATATTTTTTAATCGCATCAGGACTGATCATCATAGCTGCCGGATGGGCAAAGTTGTTGATCATGGCCGCAAATGGCTTACTTAAAGTTACACGCACTGTATGATCATCTATTACTTTCGTTTCTTTTACTAGCTCAAATAAACTATGTCGTTTTAGCTTGGAGTCAGGATCAGCAAGACGGTCAATGTTCGTTTTCACCGCTTCGGCATTAAAGGCCGTTCCGTCTTGGAACTTGACTCCTTCCTTCAGTTTGAACGTGAACTCAGTCGAATCTTTGTTTACCTCATAGCTTTCGGCTAGGACGGGGATGACTTTGTTATCCTTATCAAAGCCTAAAAGGCCTTCCATAATAGCTGATTCAGCCGTATAAGAGGCATTATCGTTTGTATCATGAGGATCAAGCGTTGTCACATCACTTTCTAAAGCAACCGTGAATGTATCACGAGATGAGCCCTTACTCTCTGAAGCTTTATCATTTTTATCGTTGTTGCCGCACGCCGCTAAGAAAATACTGGCTATGAGCACAAATGATAAGCTGAATATAAACCGCTTTTTCACTTTAAACCCCCCATATAAAATTGTTAAAATTTAAACTAATTGAACAATAGTGTATACTACAAGAGAAGCGTGAGATTGTCAATAATGCTGATCAGTTTAATAAGCTTTATGGCAATCTGCAGTAGAGTCAGTTGGAAGGAATGATTATAGATGAAACCTGTTATCGGCATATCAGGAAGTATCATCATTGATCAAGGCGGGCGTTTCCCAGGTTACAAGCGCGCCTATGTGAATGATACATACGTTCAATCTGTTTTAGATGCGGGAGGCGTCCCTTTTATCGTGCCTGTTATAAATGATGAAGAAACGATCGATCAGATGATACAGCAAATAGATGGGCTTGTGATGTCAGGAGGACATGATGTTAATCCCCTCCTGTATGGTGAGGAGCCTCTGGCTAAGCAAGGTTCAGTTTTTCCCGAGCGAGATGAATTTGATCAATTACTAATAAAAAAAGCCATTGCTGCCGGCAAACCCGTATTTGCCATTTGCAGAGGATTACAAATCTTAAATGTCGCGTTTGGCGGCTCTATTTACCAGGATCTATCTTATATTGAGAATGCCTCTATTAAACATGATCAGTACAATAATACCGAGGTACCCACTCATACCATTGATATTGAACCGGGTACGCACCTTCATTCTGTATTTGGAGATACTGCGCTGGTCAATTCGTTCCATCACCAAGCGATTAAAGATGTGGCTCCTGGGTTTCTCATATCTGCACGGGCAAGGGATGAAGTCATTGAAGCAATCGAAATGGAGAGCAGCACATTTGTGCTTGGGGTTCAGTGGCATCCAGAGATGTTGACAAAAGGGTATCCGCTCATGCTGAAGCTATTCGAAACTTTAGTGGAGAAAGCCGAGCAGCAAAAAGCAGCCGTTTTATAAAGCAAAAAGCAGAAGCACTCATACAGGCTTCTGCTTTTTTGAACATATAAAAAAGCTCCCAACGCAAGGTTGAGAGCTTTGAAAACGTAAAATTAACGTTTTGAGAACTGAGGTGCACGACGAGCGCCTTTAAGACCGTATTTTTTACGTTCTTTCATACGAGCGTCACGAGTCAGAAGACCTGCACGTTTAAGTGTTGCACGGTATTCTGGATCTGCTTCAAGCAAAGCACGAGCGATACCATGACGGATTGCTCCAGCTTGACCAGATAAGCCGCCTCCATGTACGTTTACTAAAACATCATAAGTACCAGCTGTTTCAGTCAAAGTTAATGGTTGTTTAATATCTTCGATTAGAGCTGGAGATGGGATGTGCTCGCTGATTTCACGATTATTAACGACGATACGACCTTCTCCTGGAACTAAGCGCACACGCGCTACAGAACTTTTACGACGGCCAGTACCGTAATATTGAACCTGTGCCAAATTGGTAACCTCCTTTTTAATTAACCGCGAAGTTCGTAAACTTCAGGTTTTTGTGCTTCATGTGGATGCTCAGAACCACGGTATACGTTCAATTTTTTGAACATTTGACGACCTAGAGAACCTTTTGGAAGCATGCCTTTGATAGCAAGCTCAAGCATTTTCTCAGGGTAGTTTGTACGCATTTCAAGAGCAGTTCTTGATTTTAATCCGCCTGGATGTTGAGTGTGACGGTAGTAGATTTTGTCAGTTAACTTTTTACCAGTTAACTCGATTTTTTCAGCGTTGATGATGATCACATGATCTCCTGTATCAACGTGCGGTGTATAAGTTGGTTTGTGTTTCCCGCGAAGGATAGATGCAACTTCTGTAGAAAGACGTCCTAGAGTCTTGCCAGCAGCATCAACAACTAACCACTTGCGTTCAATAGTACTTGCGTTAGCCATAGGTGTTGTACGCATTGAATTTCCCTCCTAAATGATCTGTCATTTTCAATAAACTTCGATTACGTTCTATTTCACAACACAATAAGTTCCGGGGCTTATCGTGGGGTTGAAATACATACCATATGATATCTTATAACTTTATGCAGACTCTGTCAAGAAAATATTACACACCTGGTTTAGTTGTCATAGCAAACGTTCCATAAATATAGCCCGTGCCCCGGCGCTGTGCGCCCTGCCGCTTCGCGATCCTTCGCTTCCAGCATAGATTTCACATCATCGGGAGAAATTTTACCAATACCTGCATCAAGCAAAGTACCCGCTATAATTCTAACCATATTATATAAGAAACCACTGCCTATGATCCGCATTTGCAGGCCGTCATTCGTCTCAGTCCAATCAAGTTCGTAAATCGTCCTTACCTTGTCCTGTACTTCTGTTTTCACCGCGCAAAAGCTCGTAAAATCATGTGTCCCTAAAAGATGCGTTGCCGCTTCTTTCATGTTCTGCACATTAAGGTGATATGAAAAATGGTAAGCGTAATGCCGTTTAAATACGTCCGGGTGTTTCTCCGTGTAAACAAAGTAGCGATATTCTTTTTTCACTGCGCTAAATCGTGCATGGAACCCATCATCCGCAATTTCTGCCTGTTTGACTGCGATGTCGTCCGGAAGCAGTGCATTTAAGGCATACGGCCATCTCTCTGCCGGGATAGACAGTGGTGTATCAAAATGGATCACCTGTCCGGCTGCGTGAACCCCGCTGTCTGTTCTTCCTGACGAAACGACCGGAATTCTTTCTTTCGACTTATGCAGGACAGCCAAAGCCTTCTCCAGTTCGTTTTGAACCGTTCGTTTGCCTGGCTGAACCTGATAACCATAAAACAAATGTCCGTCATAAGAAATCGTGCATTTCATTCTCATACCAGCACCTCTAAGCCCTTAACAAAAATAACAAAGCAGCCAATACCATCAAGCTGACAATGACAGAAGTGTCTTTTCCTGTCCATACAAGCTTTCTGTATTTCGTGCGTCCCTCTCCGCTTTGATAACCCCTTGCTTCCATTGCCACCGCAAGCTCTTCAGCGCGTTTGAATGCACTGACGAAGAGAGGGACAAGAAGGGGTACAATCGCCTTCACTCTGTCTTTTACAGGGCCGCTTGTAAAATCAACGCCTCTCGCCATCTGAGCCTTCATGATCTTATCTGTCTCCTCCATCAAGGTCGGGATAAACCGTAATGAAATGGACATCATAAGAGCGAGCTCGTGAACAGGAAGTTTTATTTTTTTAAATGGATTCAGAAGCTGTTCCATTCCATCGGTAATCTCAATCGGAGTTGTCGTCAGTGTTAATAAGGTTGTGATTAAAATGAGATAAACGAATCTAAGAGAAATAAATATCCCTTGAACCAAACCGCCCTCATAGACTTTGAAAACACCTAATTGAAAGAGAACCGGTCCTTCGTGTGTCATGAATATGTGAAGAAGGAACGTGAAAAGGACAATCCAGATGATTGGCTTTAACCCTTTTAGCAAAAAAGGGAAAGGAACTCGTGTTAAAGAAACGACACCCATTGTAAACAATCCAAGCAACGCATATGTCTGCACATTATTGGCCAGAAATACGATACAAACAAATAAAAAGATCGTGATGAGTTTTGTTCTGGGGTCAAGCCGATGCACAAGTGAAGAGCCCGGTACATACTTGCCGATAATCATGCTGTCCATCATAAGGTTTTCTCCCCCCGAAAGAGAGTACGGATTTCACTAGCAGCCTCTTCAATTGTGAGCATAGGCTCTTTAAATGTGACGCCAAGTGCAGCTTCAAGCTGCCTTTGAAATTTGATCGTTTCCGGAAGGTCAAGCCCCCAGCCAGCCATCTCTTCACCTTTTGAAAACAAATCACGCGGACTGCCTGAAGCTTGTATCGTTCCTTTATGCATGACAATCATTTCATCAGCGTATGCAGCTGCGTCTTCCATGCTGTGTGTTACAAGGATCGTCGTCAGGTTTCCCCGTTGATGAAGCTCATAAAACATGTCCATTATCTCTTTTCGTCCTCTTGGATCCAACCCAGCAGTCGGTTCATCCAAAACAAGCACTTCAGGGTCCATTGCAAGTACGCCGGCAATTGCAACTCTGCGCATTTGTCCCCCGCTTAATTCAAAAGGCGATCTGTCCAGAAGCTCTTCTGATAAACCAACGAGCTTCAGCATCTCTCTCGCTCTTTGTTCAGCAGCCTCTTTTTTTACACCAAAATTCATAGGTCCGAACGAAATATCTTTGAGAACTGTTTCTTCGAATAATTGATGCTCAGGAAATTGGAAAACGATTCCGACTTTTTTACGAAGGGCTTTCAGCTCTTTATTCTTTTTCCCTGCCTGGATAACAGTGCTGCCTAGTGAAATCTGTCCCTCCGTCGGTTTCAGTAGGCCATTCAAGTGCTGAAGAAGAGTGGACTTGCCAGAGCCTGTATGCCCGATAACGGCTACATAGCTTCCTTCTTTAATCGATGCATTGATGTCATACAGTGCAAGGCGCTCAAACGGCGTCTTCATCTGATAACGATGCTCTACATCTTTGATTGTAATGTCCATAGCTCTTTCACCAGCCCTTCCTGAGTCAAATGATTTTCCTCCAGCGCCAGTCCATTTTTCCGTAAAAGCTGGCTGAGCTGGAATGAGAAGGGTAAATCAAGCCCGATTTGAACAAGTTGCTTATTCAATTTAAAAATCTCTTCAGGCGTCCCTTCGGCATATTTCTTCCCGCCATTCATCACAATGATCCGGTCTGCTTTTGCTGCTTCATCTAAATCATGTGTGATAGAAATGACAGTGCCCATGCCCTGTTCCTTTAAGTGCCTTACCGTTTCAAGCACTTCTTCTCGCCCGATCGGGTCAAGCATAGATGTTGCTTCATCTAAGATAATAATATCAGGACGTGCGGCAATCACTCCCGCAATCGCAACTCTCTGCTTTTGGCCCCCGGAGAGATGGTGCGGCTCTTGATCGAGAAAATCTTGCATATTCACCTGTTTTACTGCCCAGTCTACTCTCTCAATCATTTCTTCCCGCGGTACACCATTGTTTTCTAAACCAAAAGCCACATCATCGCGAACCGTCGTTCCGACAAATTGGTTGTCCGGATTTTGAAAGACCATGCCAATCTTTTTACGCACTTCCCAAACGGATTCCTCTGTCAATTGAATCCCAGCAACCTCAATGTCGCCTGATTCAGGAAGGATTAAGCCATTCAAAGCCCGGGCCAGTGTTGATTTCCCTGAACCGTTATGACCTACAATAGCAAGCCATTCACCCTCATACACCTGCAGGGAGACGCCGTCTAATGCCCGTCCTTCTGCGTCTTTCCGATATCGAAATACGATATCCTCTACCGATATCAACTGATTTTGATTCATGGAAAACCGGCCTCCTCTCAGCTAACGCTCTGCTATTCTCTCTATATAAAAAGTTGCAGTATCTAAAAAAAGGGCATAGATCCAGTTAGAAACTGTCCCGCCCTTCTTTAGATACACAAAAATATGTGATATTAAACCAATTCGATAATTGCCATTGGTGCTCCGTCACCACGGCGAGGACCAAGCTTCATAATACGTGTGTATCCACCTTGGCGCTCCTCGTAACGAGTTGCAATGTCAGAGAATAATTTTTGAAGTGCATCTTGGTTATTTTCTTCGTTAGCAACCTCGTTGCGGATGTATGCAGCAGCTTGACGGCGAGCGTGAAGATCGCCGCGTTTGCCAAGCGTGATCATTTTTTCAACTACAGAGCGAAGTTCTTTCGCACGTGTTTCAGTTGTTTCGATTCTTTCATTGATGATCAAATCAGTTGTAAGATCACGAAGCATAGCTTTACGCTGTGCACTCGTACGTCCTAGTTTTCTGTATGACATATGATGTCCCCTCCTTTATTGGAATGCTGTTCTGATAATAAACACACGAAAATCCTAGTTCACATGGGAAACTAGTCAATCGTCTTTGCGAAGTCCGAGTCCAAGTTCTTCTAGTTTCGCTTTCACTTCTTCAAGTGATTTCCGTCCTAGGTTACGAACTTTCATCATATCTTCTTCCGTCTTGTTCGCAAGCTCTTGAACCGTGTTAATACCCGCACGCTTTAGGCAGTTGTAAGAACGAACTGAAAGATCCAATTCTTCAATTGTCATTTCAAGAACTTTCTCTTTTTGATCTTCTTCTTTTTCAACCATGATTTCAGCATGCTGAGCTTCGTCAGTTAAACCAACGAATATATTAAGGTGTTCAGTTAAAATCTTTGAACCAAGCGCAATGGCTTCTTTCGGTCCAGTGCTTCCATCAGTCCAAACATCAAGTGTAAGTTTATCATAGTTTGCAACTTGGCCTACACGAGTGTTCTCTACCTGATAAGATACACGAGAAACTGGTGTATAGATAGAATCGATCGGAATCACGCCGATTGGCTGATCGTCTCTCTTGTTTGCGTCAGCAGGCGTATACCCACGTCCTCTTTGAGCAGTAAGGCGAACTCGGAAACTCGCATTCTCACCAAGAGTCGCGATATGAAGATCAGGATTTAAGATCTCTACATCACTATCGTGTGTAATATCAGCTGCCGTTACAGTTCCTTCGCCCTGTACATCAATTTCTAGCGTCTTCTCTTCATCAGAGTAGATTTTCAATGCAAGCTTTTTAATGTGTAAGATAATCGTTGTAACATCTTCCACAACGCCTTCAATTGTCGAGAATTCGTGCAGTACACCATCTATCTGGATTGATGTTACAGCGGCACCAGGGAGTGAGGATAAGAGGATACGACGTAAGGAGTTACCCAGAGTTGTACCATATCCACGCTCAAGTGGCTCTACGACAAACTTACCAAATTTGGCATCGTCGCTGATTTCAACCGTTTCGATTTTTGGTTTTTCAATCTCGATCATTACTTAAAACCCTCCTTCAAAACGTCGAAACCTCGAATAGAATCATATGAGATTCCATCCGAAATTCCCCATTGTTTAGTCCCGTATGTGCTCAGGCAACGAGTCGGTGCATTCGTTTCATAAATAACTGTATCATAACCCATTATTGACAGGGACACAAAATCTATACAAACAAATTACACGCGGCGACGTTTTGGTGGACGGCATCCGTTATGAGGAACAGGAGTTACGTCTCTGATAGCAGTGACTTCTAGTCCAGCAGCTTGAAGTGCACGAATTGCAGCTTCACGGCCTGAACCAGGGCCTTTAACAGTAACCTCAAGAGTTTTAAGACCATGTTCGATTGAACCTTTAGCAGCTGTTTCTGCAGCCATTTGCGCAGCAAAAGGAGTAGATTTACGAGAACCTCTGAATCCTAGAGCTCCGGCACTAGACCAAGAAAGAGCATTACCATGAGTGTCAGTGATCGTAACGATCGTGTTATTGAAAGTTGAACGAATATGAGCAATTCCAGACTCAATATTCTTTTTCACGCGACGTTTACGCGTGTTAGATTTACGAGCAGCAGCCATTGTTTAGGTACCTCCCTTACTTATTTTTTCTTGTTAGCTACAGTACGACGCGGACCTTTACGAGTACGCGCATTGTTTTTAGAGTTTTGTCCGCGAACAGGCAATCCTCTGCGATGGCGGATTCCGCGGTAGCTTCCGATTTCGATCAGACGCTTAATGTTAAGAGAAACTTCACGGCGAAGGTCACCTTCTACTTTCAGTTTGTCAATAACATCACGGATTTTACCAAGTTCTTCTTCAGTAAGATCACGCACACGAGTATCTTCTGAAACACCAGCCTCTTTCAAGACTTGCTGAGCCGTTGTACGGCCAATTCCGAAGACATATGTTAAAGAAATAACAACACGTTTCTCACGTGGGATATCTACACCAGCAATACGAGCCATTCTCTGGGCACCTCCTTATAAATTATCCTTGTTTTTGTTTATGCTTTGGATTTTCACAGATCACCATTACTTTTCCTTTTCTGCGAATAACTTTACATTTTTCGCAGATTGGTTTAACTGATGGTCTCACTTTCATGTGTTTCCAACCTCCTTCAGTTTCCGGAGTGCTTTATTTGTAACGGTACGTAATCCTGCCACGAGTTAAGTCATATGGAGATAATTCTACCGTAACTTTGTCTCCAGGTAAAATGCGAATGAAGTGCATGCGGATTTTACCAGATACGTGAGCCAAAACAGTGTGGCCATTCTCAAGTTCAACTTTGAACATCGCGTTTGGCAGTGTTTCGACTATAGTACCTTCCACTTCAATTACATCGTCTTTCGCCATTCAAGTGTTCTCCCTTCTTCAAATCAGTAACTTGCTTTCTGACAAATTTCAAAAGAAGTTTGTCACACGCCCTGTTTCGTTTATACTGTTCTGAACTTCCGGAGATACGCAATCATAAAGGGTTAAATGATTGATATTTTTTTCTCAGGAGAATGAAATGTACGCTTTTCTCCGTCTGTTGTTAGTACAATGATGATGGGTAACAATTCCAATGACAACAGCAAGATGAATTCGGTCCTGCCAATGTTCATCCAAACTTTCTGCCCTATCAAGCCTGAAAAAAACACATGTCCTCGGAATTATTTTCATCACCTAGACTCTCGTCAGTATATCAAAACCCGTTTCCGTAATCGCAATTGTATGTTCAAAATGAGCACACTTTTTCCCATCTACCGTTACAACCGTCCAGTTATCAGCCAATGTTTTCACGTAGCGGCTGCCAGCGTTCACCATAGGTTCAATAGCGAGAACCATGCCAGGTTTAAGCCGTGGTCCTTTGTTGGGCGGACCGTAATGAGGAATTTGCGGGTCCTCATGCAAGTCTTGACCAACACCATGTCCGACATACTCCCTAACAACTGAAAACTGCTCATTTTCGACATACGTTTGTATTGCGTGGGAAATATTCGACAAACGTTCACCTGGTTTTGCTTCCTGCAAGCCTTTATATAAAGACTCCTCTGTCACTTCCAGAAGTTTTTTATCAGCATCGCTGATGTTTCCTACCGGATATGTCCATGCAGAGTCACCATGATAACCATTTAATTTAGCACCGATATCAATACTGATGATGTCTCCGTCCTTTAGCACCCTGCTGCCAGGAATACCGTGAACGAGTTCTTCATTAACTGATACGCAAATGCTCCCGCGAAACCCATTATACCCCTTAAAAGATGGGATTGCACCCTGCTTCTTAATAAAACGTTCGGCAATTTGATCCAATTCTTTTGTCGAGATTCCTGGTTTAATGTGCTTTTTTAACTCTTCATGAGTTAAAGCCACGATTCGCCCTGCTTCCCGCATGATATCAAGTTCACGTGGGGTTTTACAGATAATCATTTTTTTAATCCTCCAAGAAGATCCTTCACATCTGCATAAACGTCTTGAATGTCCTGTTGGCCATTCACGTTTGCAAGATAACCTTTCTCAGAATAAAAATCGAGTAAAGGCTGAGTTTGCTTCATGTTTACCTCAAGCCGTTTAGAGACGGTTTCCTCATTATCATCTGCCCGTTGATAGAGTTCGCCTCCGTCTTTATCACAAACACCCGGCGTTTTCGGCGGATTAAAGATTAAATGATAGGTTGTGCCGCAAACACTGCAAATTCTGCGTCCAGTCAGACGTTCCATTAGAGCGTCTTTGTCGACTTCAATGTTAATGACATAATCAATCGGCTTGCCGTATTCCTCAAGAATTTCTTCAAGAGCTTCGGCTTGAGCGACTGTTCGCGGAAATCCGTCCAGAAGAAAACCTCTTTCACAATCATCTTTGCCAAGTCTTTCTTTGACAATTCCAATTGTGACTTCGTCAGGTACGAGCTCTCCCTTATCAATATAAGATTTTGCTTCGAGTCCGAGTGGTGTTTCTTCTTTCATAGCAGCACGGAACATATCTCCTGTTGAGATATGAGGAATCCCATAATCCTCAACAATTCGTTCGCCCTGTGTACCTTTACCGGCACCAGGAAGCCCCATTAAGACTAAGTTCATTCGGATTTCCCCCCGTCCTCTCTTTATTAAGAGGGAATGGATAAATCCATTTCCTCTAGTTTTTCATAAATCCACGGTAGTTTCGTTTCACCAACTGGCTTTCTAGTTGTTTCATTGTCTCTAAGGCTACCCCGACAACAATTAACAAAGATGTTCCGCCAATTTGTGCACTTTGAGGCAATCCAGCGAATTGAATGAAAAAGATAGGAAGAATGGAAATCACGGCTAAGAATATAGAACCCACAAACGTAAGTCGATACAAAATGCTCGTAATTCTATCTTGAGTCATTTTCCCTGGACGAACCCCCGGGATATAGCCACCCTGTTTTTTAAGGTTATCAGCCATTTGTTCAGGATTAACCTGTACAAAAGCATAAAAGTACGTAAAGGCAATAATCAACGCAACATATATCGCCATACCCACCGGATGTGTATTGTCAAAGTAGTTTTGAATCCACTTTGTCACATCGTTTGTTCCAAAGAATGAAGCGATTGTCCGCGGCGTTATCAAAAACGCAACTGCAAAGATCACCGGAATAACCCCTGCAGGGTTTACTTTCAATGGAAGGTGAGTAGACTGTCCACCGCCAGCAGGTGAACGACCTGTGCCTTTAGCATATTGAATCGCAATTTTCCGTACGGCTTGCTGAATGAAAATAACTCCAACAATAACTGCTAAAATCGCAATCACAAGAAGTGCGATTTTCACAATATGAATAAACAACTGATCGTCGCTGCCGACAAATTGAGTCTCATATATTTGTCCAATCGTTTTTGGAATACTAGCCACAATCCCCGCGAAGATAATGATCGATATTCCGTTGCCTACTCCATGAGACGTAATTTGCTCTCCAAGCCACATTAAAAAGGCAGTTCCGCCAGTGAGCACTAAAGCAATAATAAGATATGTCGATACACCGGATTTTTCGATCAGCATACCGTTTGCCAGATTGTTGAATCCGTATGACATACCTAACGCTTGGATGAAACCAAGCACAATCGTAAAGTACCTTGTGAACTGAGCTAATTTACGGCGGCCAACTTCACCTTGCTTAGACCACTCGGTAAACTTCGGCACCACATCCATCTGAAGCAGCTGAATGATGATCGAAGCCGTGATATAAGGAGTAATTCCCATTGCGAAAATGGAAAATTGGTAAAGCGCACCGCCGCCAAATGTATTAAGGAGATCAAAAACACCCATTTGAGACTGTGCCTGTAACACTTCAGCGTTAACATAAGGCACAGGAATAAACGCACCTATGCGAAAGACGATAAGCATGAGTAAAGTGAATATGATTTTATTCCTGATATCACTCACACGCATAAAGTTGGAGATTGTTTTAAACAAGTTAGATCACCTCAGCTGTACCGCCAGCAGCTTCAACAGCTTCTTTTGCAGAAGCAGAGAATTTATTGGCTTTTACAGTTAATTTTTTCTCTAATTTACCGTTGCCAAGAATCTTTACTCCTGCATTAAGTTTGCTAATAACACCAGTCTCAAGAAGAAGTTCAGGAGTGACTTCCGTTCCTTCTGCAAAACCGTTCAATTTGTCTAGGTTGACTACAGCGTATTCCTTGCGGTTGATGTTAGTGAAACCGCGTTTAGGAAGACGTTGGAATAAAGGCATTTGTCCCCCCTCGAATCCTGGGCGTACACCACCGCCAGAACGAGCGTTTTGACCTTTGTGACCTTTACCAGCTGTTTTACCGTTGCCAGAACCAATACCACGACCTACGCGATTACGCGTTTTGCGTGAACCTTCTGAAGGTTTTAATTCATGAAGTTTCATTAGGACACCTCCTTATCCAATCAATTATTTTTATTGTTCTTTAACAGAAACTAAATGAGATACTTTATTAATCATACCGCGGATCGCAGCGTTGTCTTCGTGAACAACAGTTTGGTTTGTTTTCTTTAAACCGAGTGTTCTCACAGTAACGCGTTGATCTTCCGGACGACCGATTACACTTCGTTTGAGGGTAATTTCTAATTTAGCCATTAATGTTCCCTCCTTATCCTAACAGTTCTTCTACAGATTTTCCACGAAGCTTTGCAACGTCTTCAGCGCGCTTAAGTTCACTTAAACCTTGAAGAGTTGCACGAATCATGTTGATCGGTGTGTTAGAACCTAAAGACTTAGAAAGGATATCAGCTACACCAGCAAGCTCAAGTACCGCACGTACAGGGCCTCCAGCGATAACTCCAGTACCTTCAGAAGCAGGTTTTAACAAGATGTTACCTGCACCGAAACGTCCGATGATTTCGTGTGGAATTGTAGTTCCAACCATTGGTACTTCAATTAAATTCTTTTTCGCATCTTCAACAGCTTTGCGGATCGCTTCTGGTACTTCTTGTGCTTTACCAGTACCGAATCCTACGTGTCCGTTTTTGTCACCGACAACGACTAGAGCTGCGAAGCGGAAACGACGACCACCTTTAACAACTTTCGCTACGCGGTTAACCGTAACTAAGCGTTCTTCTAACTCTAATTTGCTTGGGTCAATACGACGCATAATCATGTGTCCCTCCTTCTTTTATTAAAATTTAAGTCCAGCTTCACGAGCAGCATCAGCCAAAGCTTTTACACGTCCATGGTATAAGTATCCGCCACGGTCAAATACTACGTCAGAAACGCCTTTTTCAGCAGCGCGTTTTGCAACTAATTCTCCAACTTTAGTAGCAGCAGAAGTATCTCCAGTGCTTTCAACATTCAAGTCTTTATCGAGAGTAGATGCACTAGCAATTGTTACACCATTTACATCATCGATGATTTGAGCGTAGATGTGCTTGTTAGAACGGAAAACGTTCAGACGCGGTCTTTCAGCAGTACCGGAAAGTTTAGCGCGAACACGAGCGTGTCTTTTAAGACGAGCAGCATTTTTGCTAGTTTTCGTAATCATCTAGGTCACTCCTTTCTTCACTTTAAGCGATCTTACTTAGCAGATTTACCTTCTTTGCGGCGAACAACTTCACCTTCGTAGCGGATTCCTTTACCTTTGTAAGGCTCTGGAGAACGGACAGCGCGAATGTTAGCAGCAATAGCTCCTACACGTTCTTTGTCTGTTCCTTTTACAACTACTTTAGTTTGAGAAGGAACTTCGATTTCGATGCCTTCTTCAGGAACGATCTCAACAGGGTGAGAGTATCCAACGTTTAAAACAAGTTTATTTCCGGATTTAGACGCACGGTAACCGACACCGACTAATTCCAAACCTCTTTCAAATCCTTTAGATACACCTTCAACCATGTTGCCAAGCAGACTGCGAGTCGTACCATGCAGCGCACGGTGCTCTTTATGATCAGAAGGACGAGCGACTGTAAGCACATTGTCCTCTACTTTAATCTCCATATCAGGGTGAAACGTACGAGTTAATTCTCCTTTTGGTCCTTTCACAGCTACAGTATTGTTATCGTTAAACGTTACTGTAACATCAGAAGGAATCTCAAGTAACTTCTTACCTACACGAGACATACCAAACACCTCCATTCATGTTAAACTTCTTACCAAACGTATGCTAGAACTTCTCCACCAGCTTGTTTTGCACGGGCTTCTTTGTCCGTTAAAACACCTTGTGATGTAGAAATAATCGCAATTCCAAGACCGTTAAGTACGCGAGGTACTTCATTAGATTTAGCATAAACACGCAAACCAGGCTTGCTGATTCTTTTAAGACCAGTGATAACACGCTCGTTGTTTTGTCCGTATTTCAAGAAAACGCGGATGATACCTTGTTTGCTGTCTTCTACGAACTCAACGTCACGAATGAAACCTTCACGCTTTAAAATTTCAGCAATTTCTCTTTTCAATTTAGAAGCAGGAATTTCAAGCTTCTCATGACGTACCATGTTTGCATTGCGAATACGAGTTAGCATATCTGCAATTGGATCTGTCATAACCATTATATAATTACCTCCTTCCCTTTCTTGGGGATTACCAGCTGGCTTTTTTCACGCCAGGAATTTGTCCTTTATATGCAAGCTCACGGAAACAAATACGGCAAAGTTTAAATTTACGAATGACTGAATGCGGACGTCCGCAGCGTTCACAGCGTGTGTACTCTTGTACTTTAAACTTTGGTGTACGTTGTTGTTTCGCAATCATAGACTTTTTAGCCACGATTTCGCCTCCCTTTCATTGATTATTTCTGGAACGGCATACCTACTTGAGTTAATAGCTCACGAGCTTCTTCGTCAGTATTAGCAGTTGTTACGATAACGATGTCCATTCCGCGAACCTTAGTTACTTTATCGTAGTCAATTTCAGGGAAGATTAACTGTTCTTTAACACCAAGTGTGTAGTTACCGCGACCGTCGAAAGATTTTTTAGAAACCCCGCGGAAGTCACGTACACGCGGTAAAGATACAGAAATAAGTTTATCAAGGAAATCATACATGCGCTCTCCGCGAAGAGTTACTTTCGCACCGATAGGCATTCCTTCACGCAGACGGAATCCAGCAATTGATTTCTTCGCACGAGTAACGACAGGTTTTTGACCTGCGATAAACGTTAATTCTTCAACAGCACTGTCGATTGCTTTCGCGTTTTGAACAGCGTCACCAACACCCATGTTGATTACGATTTTTTCGATTTTAGGCACTTGCATGACAGAATCATAGTTGAACTTTGTCATTAAAGCAGGTGCAATTTCTTTATTGTACTTTTCTTTAAGGCGGTTCATGAGATAGACCTCCCTTCCTTTTAATACTATTTATCTAGAACTTGCCCAGATTTTTTTGCTACACGAACTTTTTTGCCATCTTCCACTTTGTATCCTACGCGAGTCACTTCACCTGTTTTAGGATCGAGCGGCATAACGTTTGATACATGAATTGGCGCCTCTTGATTAGAAATACCGCCTTGAGGGTTAGCTTGAGTTGGTTTAGAGTGCTTCTTCACCATGTTCACACCTTCAACTAAAACGCGGTCCTTTTTAGGGAAAGCAGCAAGGATTGTTCCTTGTTTGCCTTTATCTTTACCAGAGATAACCATTACTTTATCGCCTTTTTTAACATGCATCCTGATCGCACCTCCTTGACTAAGGCATTTATTTCATTAGATAACTTCTGGAGCTAGAGAAACAATTTTCATAAAGTTGTTTTCACGCAACTCACGAGCAACTGGTCCGAAGATACGAGTTCCACGTGGGCTCTTGTCGTCACGGATGATAACACATGCATTCTCATCGAAGCTGATGTATGAACCGTCGCTTCTGCGTGCTCCGCTTTTCGTGCGAACGATAACAGCTCTTACGACTTCACCTTTTTTGACAACGCCTCCTGGTGTTGCTTGTTTAACCGTGCAAACAATGACATCACCAATGTTAGCTGTTTTGCGTCCAGAACCACCGAGAACTTTAATAGTAAGCACTTCACGAGCGCCAGAGTTGTCAGCTACTTTTAAACGAGTCTCTTGTTGAATCATTATTTGTTACCTCCCTTCGGAAAAAGAATTCCGAACTTTATTAGATAATAACAGCTTCTTCGACAACTTCAACTAGACGGAAACGCTTAGTTGCAGACAATGGACGAGTTTCCATGATCTTTACGATGTCACCGATTTTAGCTTGATTATTTTCATCATGTGCTTTGAATTTTTTTGAGTATTTTACGCGTTTACCGTAAAGTGTATGTTTTTTGTATGTTTCAACAACAACAGTGATGGTTTTATCCATTTTGTCAGAAACTACACGGCCTTGGTAAACTTTGCGCTGGTTACGTTCGCTCATGCTCACGACCTCCCCTCAGTGATTATTTATTAGCAGCAATTTCTCTTTCACGAATCACAGTTTTCATGCGCGCGATAGCTTTGCGCACTTCACGAATGCGAGCAGTATTTTCAAGTTGTCCTGTCGCTAATTGAAAGCGAAGATTGAAAAGTTCTTCTTTAAGAGACTTTACTTTTTGTTCAATTTCAGCAGTGGTAAGGTCACGAATTTCATTAGCTTTCATTTGATTCACCACCAATTTCTTCACGTTTTACGAACTTCGTTTTAATTGGCAATTTATGAGATGCAAGACGAAGTGCTTCACGAGCTACCTCTTCAGACACACCAGAAATCTCAAATAAAACTTTGCCCGGTTTTACAACAGCTACCCAACCTTCTGGAGCCCCTTTACCGGATCCCATACGTACCTCAAGTGGTTTAGCAGTGTAAGGTTTAGAAGGGAAAATTTTGATCCAAACTTTACCGCCACGTTTCATGTAACGAGTCATCGCAATACGTGCAGCTTCGATTTGACGGTTAGTGATCCAAGAAGCTTCAAGAGCTTGGATACCGAACTCACCGAAATGTACTTCAGTACCGCCTTTCGCACGACCACGCATTTTTCCGCGATGCTCTCTGCGATATTTAACGCGTTTTGGTAATAACATATTATTTTCCTCCTTCCTCAGTTTTCTTCTTAGTAGGAAGAACCTCTCCACGATAGATCCAGACTTTCACACCAAGCTTACCGTAAGTAGTGTCAGCTTCAGATGTTGCATAGTCAATGTCCGCACGTAATGTGTGCAATGGAACAGTTCCTTCACTGTAGTATTCAGAACGAGCGATATCTGCACCGCCAAGACGACCAGAAACCATTGTTTTCACACCTTGTGCTCCAGCACGCATAGTACGTTGGATTTGTTGTTTCTGCGCACGGCGGAAAGAAACACGGTTTTCTAATTGACGAGCGATGTTGTCAGCAACTAGCTGTGCATCAAGATCTGCTCTTTTGATTTCAAGAATGTTAATGTGTACACGCTTGCCAGTAAGGCTGTTAAGGGCTTTGCGAAGTGCTTCAACTTCAGAACCGCCTTTACCGATAACCATACCAGGCTTAGCTGTGTGGATCGTAATGTTAACGCGATTTGCTGCACGCTCGATTTCCACTTTAGAAACAGAAGCGTCAGAAAGGCGTTTGCTAATGTATTCACGAATTTTTAAATCTTCGTGCAGGAAGTCAGCGTAATCTTTACCAGCGTACCACTTAGATTCCCAATCACGAATGACTCCGATACGAAGACCGACTGGATTTACCTTTTGACCCACTACTTATCCCTCCTTCTTTTCTGATACAACGATTGTAATGTGGCTCGTACGTTTGTTGATTTGGCTCGCACGTCCCATAGCACGTGGGCGGAATCTTTTTAACGTAGGGCCTTCGTCAACGAATGCTTGAGAAATAACAAGGTTGTTAACGTCCATTTCATAGTTATGCTCAGCATTTGCAATAGCGGATTTTAATACTTTCTCGATAATTGGAGAAGCAGCTCTTGGTGTAAGGTTCAAGATTGATACTGCCTCACCTACTTGCTTGCCTCGAATCAGGTCCATTACTAGACGTGCTTTACGAGGAGCAATTCGGACTGTTCTTGCAACAGCTTTAGCTTGCATTTAAAAGCCTCCTCTCTTAGCGTCTTGTTTTTTTGTCATCACTAGCATGGCCTTTGTACGTACGAGTTGGAGCGAATTCACCCAACTTATGCCCTACCATATCTTCAGAGATGAATACAGGCACGTGTTTACGTCCGTCATAGACTGCGATTGTGTGACCAATAAACTGTGGGAAAATAGTAGAACGACGAGACCAAGTTTTTACCACTTGTTTCTTGTCTGATTCGTTTAATTTCTCGATTTTTGTCATCAAGTGTCCATCGACAAATGGTCCTTTTTTCAAGCTGCGAGCCATTTTGGAACCTCCCTTCGTGATTGCACTACGGTCCGAAATGAACCGTAGACAACCCCGTTATTTATTTTTACGACGACGTACGATAAATTTATCAGATTTGTTCTTTTTCTTACGTGTCTTGAATCCAAGAGTTGGTTTGCCCCATGGAGACATTGGTGATTTACGTCCGATTGGCGCACGTCCTTCACCACCACCGTGTGGGTGATCGTTAGGGTTCATTACAGAACCACGAACTGTAGGGCGGATGCCTTTCCAGCGAGAACGTCCAGCTTTACCAACGTTGATAAGTTCATGCTGTTCGTTACCTACTTGACCGATAGATGCACGGCAAGCAGAAAGAATCATGCGAACTTCACCAGAGTTAAGACGTACAAGAACGTATTTACCTTCTTTACCAAGAACCTGAGCAGATGTACCAGCTGAACGTACAAGCTGTCCGCCTTTACCAGGTTTTAATTCAATGTTGTGCACTACTGTACCAACAGGAATGTTGATAAGAGGAAGTGCATTACCTACTTTGATGTCAGCTTCAGGACCTGACATGATTTCAGTACCCACTTGAATTCCTTTAGGAGCAAGAATGTAACGTTTTTCTCCGTCTGCATAGTTGATTAGAGCGATGTTAGCTGAACGGTTTGGATCGTATTCAACTGTAGCAACGCGTCCAGGTATACCATCTTTATCGCGCTTGAAGTCGATAACACGGTATTGGCGTTTATGTCCGCCACCTTGGTGACGTACAGTCAATTTACCTTGGTTATTACGTCCGCCTTTTTTGTGAAGGGGAGCAAGCAAGGATTTTTCCGGCTTGTCAGTCGTGATTTCAGCAAAATCTGAAGTTGTCATGCCACGACGTCCATTAGAGGTCGGTTTATACTTTTTAATCGCCATTTTGAATTTCCCTCCTTCTTTTTACAGATAATTAAGCTTCAAAAATTTCGATTTCTTTGCTGTCTGCAGTAAGTTTTACGATCGCTTTTCTGCGACGGCTAGTCATACCAGTGTAGCGTCCGACACGTTTTGATTTACCTTTGTAGTTCATGATGTTGACTTTATCAACTTTCACTCCAAAGATGCTTTCAACCGCGTCTTTCACTTCTGTTTTGTTAGCTCTTACATCAACTTCAAACGTATATTTCTTTTCAGCCATTAAATCAGCAGAACGTTCAGTAATGACGGGGCGCTTTAGAACATCACGAGGATCTTTCATTATGCAAGCACCTCCTCTACTTTTTCAACCGCTGCTTTTGTAATCAGAAGCTTCTCGTGGTTGACAACGTCTAAAACGTTGATTCCGTTAGCTTCAACAACAGTAACTCCTGGAATGTTGCGAGCAGATAAAGCGACTGCTTCGTTAGCATCCACAGTTACGATTAAAGCTTTTTTCTCAACAGATAATCCTTTAAGGACAGCTGCCATTTCTTTTGTTTTAGCCGTATCAAGAGTAAGATCTTCAAGTACGATGATGTTATTGTCGATCACTTTAGAAGACAATACTGATTTGATTGCCAAGCGGCGAACTTTTTTAGGTAATTTGTAAGAATAGCTGCGTGGTGTTGGGCCGAATACGACACCACCTCCGCGCCATTGCGGTGAACGGATGGAACCTTGACGGGCACGTCCAGTACCTTTTTGACGCCATGGTTTACGACCTCCGCCGCGTACTTCAGAACGATTTTTTACTTTGTGAGATCCTTGACGTAAGGAAGCTCTTTGCATAAGAATAGCGTCGAATACAACACTCTCATTTGGCTCGATACCAAATACAGAAGCGTTTAATTCGATGTCACCAGCAGTAGAACCGTTTTGGTTGTATAATGCTACTTTTGGCATGATCAATTTCCTCCTTTCCTAAGAGAGTTATTTAGATTTAACAGCACTTTTAACAGTGATTAAAGTTTTCTTCGGACCAGGTACGTTACCTTTGATCAAAAGAAGATTGCGCTCTGCATCAACTTTAACGATTTCAAGGTTTTGAACAGTGATTTGATCTCCGCCCATACGTCCAGGTAATAATTTGCCTTTGAATACACGGTTAGGATCTACAGGTCCCATTGAACCAGGACGACGGTGGTAGCGTGAACCGTGAGACATAGGTCCGCGAGATTGTCCGTGGCGCTTGATCGCACCTTGGAAACCTTTACCTTTAGATACTCCTGTTACATCTACGATTTCTCCAGCAGAGAAAATTTCAACCTTGACTTCCTGACCAACTTCATACGCATCCATTTCCACTCCGCGTAATTCTTTAACGAAGCGCTTAGGAGCAGTTTCCGCTTTTGCAACGTGTCCTTTTTCTGGTTTGTTAGAAAGCTTTTCACGTTTGTCGTCAAAACCAAGCTGGATAGCCTCGTAGCCATCGTTTTCAGCTGATTTCTTTTGAAGAACAACGTTTGGAGCAGCTTCAATAACAGTTACCGGAATAAGATCACCGTTTTCTGCGAATACTTGCGTCATACCAATTTTTCTTCCTAAGATTCCTTTGGTCATTCGTCACACCTCCTATTAAGATCATTCTATATTTTAGAATTAAAGTTTAATTTCGATATCGACACCAGATGGTAAATCTAATCGCATAAGAGCATCAACAGTTTGTGGTGTTGGGTTCACAATGTCGATTAGACGTTTATGTGTACGCATTTCAAATTGCTCACGAGAATCTTTGTATTTGTGCACCGCACGAAGGATTGTGTAAACTGATTTTTCAGTTGGCAACGGGATCGGACCAGATACGCTGGCACCAGAACGTTTTGCCGTTTCAACAATCTTCTCTGCAGATTGATCAAGGATTCTATGATCATATGCTTTCAAACGAATACGAATTTTTTGTTTTGCCATTATTTTCCCTCCTTTTCGCCTACATCACGTTAGACAGTTCTCCGTGAGAAAAACCTGAACACCTTGCCATGGCAAAGCGGCCGGGTGTGTCAGCAACCTCTCACTTCATCGCAGTCAAAGACCAACATACACCATTATACAGAAAATAGACGTATGTTGCAAGACTTATTTAAGATATGCATGATTTGCACACTTTTTTTATTATACAGGTGTTTTTCTTATTTATCAAGGACCTATCATAAGTGGTACAGCGCGTGGCGCCTCAGTGTACTCGCAAATAGAAATGGCTCTTCGATGTGCGGGGTGTGCGCGGAATTCTCAAATTGAATCCATCGCTTTTCAGGTGCCTCAAGCCGTTGGTAATACTGTTTCGATATTTCAGCAGGAACAATTAGATCATGTCTCCCCGAAATAAAAAAACACGGCAATTTAATAGAAGGAATTGATGTGAATCCATTAAAACGGTACATCTCACCGGTTAAATGTTTTTTACTGAAACGCAGCCCATTGAGGAATTTGTGCATGTTTTTTACACCATACTCTTTGCCAGTAAGCATTTGAAAAAATAGTGCAAGGGACTGACGACGTTGGTGAGTGAATCCTCCCCTGCTCATCTCGACACAAAACCGATAGATATGATGATAGATATCCTTATCCCAAGGTGGAGCGCCAATAAAACGTATGGCCTTGGATACTATACCGGCACTCCTCACATCAGACATTTCTCGAATAAATTGATAAGCAGCTGATTCTTCATTGTGAGGGTTAACAACCTGACTGATTCCATAATAGGCGTAAAACAAATCCGGACGCTGCTGCAGTACATGAAGAGCTAGCAGTGATCCCCACGAATGGCCCGCAAGATATAGTTTTGTTCTTGAAAAACGTTTTAGGACCCATTGGACCACTTGAATTGAGTCACTAATGAAATGACTAATTGTCATGGAGTTCTGAGGAATTCGTTTTGAATAAGAAAGCCCGGCTCCTCTTTGATCCCAATGTACGACTGTAAAATGCTTTTCCAGCTCTTTTTGATAATGCCTAACATATCCGATTTGAGGAGTACCCGGTCCGCCATGTAAAAAAAGCAGCAATGGATTATTTATATCAGCCCCACTAATCATCAGCATTTGCTTCGTTTTATCAATGCTCAGTTCTTTCATGATCGCGATTGATTTCTTTTCAGGAATCATAAAAATTAGCCCCTCGAATATGATAGATCCTATTATACAAGAAAAAGATGACTAAACAAAAAACGAGACCCGCAGGGGGTCACGTTTTTAATCATACGATTACTCAGTGATTGTAGAAACAACGCCTGAACCAACAGTACGTCCGCCTTCACGAATAGAGAAACGAGTTCCTTCTTCGATAGCGATTGTAGAGATAAGTTCAACGATCATTTCTGTGTTGTCTCCAGGCATAACCATTTCTACGCCTTCTGGAAGTTGGATGATACCAGTTACGTCAGTTGTACGGAAGTAGAACTGAGGACGGTAGTTAGAGAAGAATGGAGTATGACGTCCACCCTCTTCTTTAGAAAGAACGTAAACTTCAGCTTTGAATTTGCTGTGTGGAGTGATTGTACCTGGTTTAGCAAGTACTTGACCACGTTGGATATCTTCACGAGCTACACCACGAAGAAGGGCTCCAATGTTGTCTCCAGCTTCAGCGTAATCAAGAAGCTTACGGAACATTTCAACACCTGTAACAGTTGTTTTCTTGTTTTCTTCTTGAAGACCGATGATTTCTACTTCGTCACCGACTTTAACTTGTCCGCGCTCAACACGTCCAGTAGCAACTGTACCACGACCAGTGATTGAGAATACGTCCTCAACTGGCATCATGAATGGTTTTTCAGTGTCACGCTCTGGAGTTGGGATGTACTCATCAACCGCATCCATAAGTTCGAAGATTTTCGCTTCGTAGTCAGCGTCACCTTCAAGTGCTTTAAGAGCAGAACCTTTGATTACTGGTACATCATCACCAGGGAAGTCGTATTCGCTAAGAAGATCGCGAACTTCCATTTCAACTAGTTCAAGAAGCTCTTCGTCGTCTACCATGTCGCATTTGTTTAAGAATACAACGATGTAAGGTACACCAACGTTTTTAGAAAGAAGGATGTGCTCACGAGTTTGTGGCATTGGGCCATCAGCAGCAGATACTACAAGGATAGCTCCGTCCATTTGCGCAGCACCAGTGATCATGTTTTTAACATAGTCAGCGTGTCCTGGGCAGTCAACGTGTGCATAGTGACGAGTTTCAGTTTCGTACTCTACGTGTGCAGTAGAGATTGTGATTCCGCGCTCGCGCTCTTCTGGTGCACCATCAATTTGATCGTACGCCATAGCTGTACCTTTACCAGATTTCTTATGAAGTACTGTTGTGATAGCAGCAGTTAATGTTGTTTTACCATGGTCAACGTGTCCAATTGTACCAATATTGGCATGTGATTTGGAACGGTCGAATTTTTCTTTAGCCATTCTAAAATCCTCCTTAAGAGCTTTTAATTAGTAATGTATAGTGTGATAGGAAGTGAAAGAAAGCTTTCACTTCCTCATCTTACAATAGTAGTTATACTTGAGTTAAGAGGCAAAATCAATTATTCGCCTTTATTTTTTTTGATAATTTCTTCAGCAATGCTCTTCGGCACTTCTTCGTAGTGATCCATGAACATAGTGAACGTACCGCGACCTTGCGTATTAGAACGAAGAGCAGTAGCGTAACCGAACATTTCAGCAAGAGGAACCATCGCGCGAACAACTTGTGCGTTACCGCGAGCTTCCATACCTTCTACACGTCCGCGACGAGAAGTAACATCACCCATGATGTCTCCCATGTATTCTTCAGGAATAACAACTTCAACTTTCATAATTGGTTCAAGAAGAACAGGGTTACATTTGCTGACTGCATTTTTCAATGCCATTGAAGCAGCGACTTTAAACGCCATTTCGTTTGAGTCAACATCATGGTAAGAACCATCAAAAAGTTTTGCCTTGATGTCAATTAGAGGGAAACCTGCTAAGACACCATTTTCAAGAGAGTCTTCAAGACCTGCTTGTACGGCTGGGATGTATTCACGAGGAACAACACCACCGACGATTGCGTTTTCGAATTCAAATCCAGCGCCTTCTTCGTTTGGTTCGAATTCAATCCAAACGTGTCCGAACTGACCGCGTCCACCAGATTGACGTACGAATTTACCTTCAACTTTTGCACCTGAACGGAATGTTTCACGGTACGCAACTTGAGGAGCACCTACGTTAGCTTCTACTTTGAATTCACGCTTCATACGGTCAACAATGATATCAAGGTGAAGTTCACCCATACCAGAGATGATCGTCTGACCAGTTTCCGGATTTGTTTGAGTACGGAATGTAGGATCTTCTTCAGCAAGTTTCGCTAAAGCGATACCCATTTTATCTTGGTCAGCTTTTGATTTAGGCTCAATCGCAACATCGATAACCGGCTCTGGGAATTCCATTGATTCAAGGATTACAAGATCCTTTTCGTCACATAGAGTATCTCCAGTAGATGTATCTTTTAGACCTACAGCAGCTGCAATATCTCCTGCGTAAACAGTAGCGATCTCTTCACGGCTGTTGGCATGCATTTGCAGGATACGTCCGACACGCTCACGCTTGCCTTTTGTTGAGTTTTTCACGTATGAACCGGAATCGAGCGTTCCAGAGTACACACGGAAGAACGTCAGCTTACCAACATAAGGGTCAGTCATTACTTTAAATGCAAGTGCAGAGAATGGTTCTTCATCAGAAGAATGACGAACAATCTCTTCATCCGTATCCGGACGTACACCTTTGATTGCAGCAACATCAGTTGGTGCAGGAAGGTAGTCAAGAACCGCATCAAGTACAAGCTGAACACCTTTGTTTTTGAAAGCAGAACCGACAAGTACTGGGTAGAATTCAACATTCAAAGTTCCTTTACGGATTGCAGCTTTCAGCTCGTCGATTGTGATTTCTTCACCTTCGAGGTACTTTTCCATAAGCTCTTCATCAAGCTCAGCGACAGCTTCAATTAAGCTGTTGCGATGCTCTTCAGCTTGTTCTTTGTACTCTTCAGGGATTTCTTTCGCATCAGAACGAGTTCCAAGATCATCTTCGTAGAAATACGCAACGTTTTCTACAAGGTCGATGATACCTTCGAAGTTGTCTTCAGCACCGATTGGCAATTGGATTGCATGGGCGTTAGCTTGAAGACGGTCTCTTAAAGTGCCTACAGAGTAAAGGAAGTCTGCGCCGATTTTGTCCATTTTGTTGACAAATACGACACGCGGTACTCCGTAAGTTGTTGCTTGGCGCCATACTGTTTCTGTTTGAGGCTCAACGCCTGATTGTGCATCAAGCACGGCAACCGCACCATCAAGTACACGAAGAGAACGTTCAACTTCAACTGTGAAGTCTACGTGTCCTGGAGTATCGATGATGTTTACGCGGTATCCTTTCCACTGTGCTGTTGTCGCAGCGGATGTGATTGTGATACCGCGTTCTTGTTCCTGCTCCATCCAGTCCATTTGGGAAGCTCCTTCATGAGTTTCGCCAATTTTGTGGATACGGCCTGTGTAGAACAAGATACGTTCTGTAGTAGTCGTTTTACCGGCATCAATGTGAGCCATGATCCCGATATTACGAGTTTTATCTAAGGAGAACTCTCTTGCCATTGGGTAATTTCTCCTTCCTTATTAGGAAATTGTGTTTTTAGTATATAAATCCTACCAGCGATAGTGAGCAAATGCTTTGTTTGCTTCAGCCATCTTATGAGTATCTTCGCGTTTCTTAACAGCAGCACCAGTATTGTTAGCTGCGTCAAGGATTTCGTTAGCCAAACGCTCTTCCATCGTTTTTTCTCCACGAAGACGAGCATAGTTTACTAACCAGCGAAGTCCGAGAGTAGTACGACGTTCAGGACGAACTTCTACAGGAACTTGGTAGTTTGCACCACCCACACGGCGTGCTTTAACTTCAAGTACAGGCATGATGTTTTTCAATGCTTGTTCGAAAACCTCCATTGCATCATTGCCAGTACGTTCTTTAATGATATCGAATGACTTGTATAGGATTGTTTGAGACTTACCTTTTTTACCATCGATCATCATTTTGTTGATTAGACGTGATACAAGCTTAGAATTATAAAGCGGATCAGGTAAAACATCTCTTTTTGCTACAGGACCTTTACGTGGCATCTGAATATCCTCCCTTCATTAATTTTACGTTTTTATGTTTATTATTTTGCTTTAGGGCGTTTAGTTCCGTATTTAGAACGGCCTTGCGCACGGTTTTCTACTCCAGCAGTGTCAAGCGCACCACGAACGATGTGGTAACGTACCCCTGGTAAGTCTTTTACACGTCCGCCACGGATGAGTACAACGCTGTGCTCTTGCAGGTTGTGACCGATACCAGGAATGTAAGCCGTAACCTCGATTCCGTTAGTCAAACGAACACGAGCATATTTACGAAGTGCTGAGTTCGGTTTTTTCGGTGTCATTGTACCAACACGAGTACATACCCCGCGTTTTTGTGGAGAAGATACGTTAGTGTGCTCTTTTTTAAAGCTGTTGTATCCTTTGTTAAGTGCAGGAGACTTTGAGTTTTCTACTTTACTCACGCGTCCTTTGCGAATTAGCTGATTAATTGTAGGCATTATTTTTTCCTCCCTTCATTACGTTTTATAACCCACATACCCAGGTGGTTCATTAAAAGGCAAAAAACAATGTCTTTACACAAGATGAAATCTTACGCAAAAACAAAAGTACGCTATAAAATAATGGCAACAGCGGCTGCTCCTACTTCAATTCCGCAGGCTTTGCCGAGCTTTTTCATGGATTCAACCATTAAGACAGAGATACCTTGATCTTCCGCAAGTGAAACAACACTTGTCGTGAGCACTGGATCTGCATCTTTTGCAACGACTACTTCCTTTACTGAACCTCGTTTTAGAGCTTTCACTGTTTGCTTCGTACCAATAATAATTGATTTGGCCTGTGATACTTTATCATAAGACATGAACATATCCTCCAAAGTAACAGGTTTATTTCGAGCACCTTGGTTATATTATCATTCTAGGAGACGATTGTCAACATGGTATGACATTTTTTAGTTTCGTTCTTCTCATAGCGTAATATTTTATTAAATATATCTGCTGAAAGACTGTTTTGACAGTCTTTCAGCAGCTTAAATCAGTTATTCAACCGGAACCATGTCATCAGTCGGCTGAACATTTGAAACTGGTTTTACTTTACGGTATTTCATCATACCAGTACCAGCCGGAACAAGCTTACCGATGATTACATTCTCTTTCAAGCCGAGAAGCTCATCACGCTTACCTTTGATCGCTGCATCTGTAAGAACACGTGTTGTTTCCTGGAAGGAGGCAGCAGATAAGAATGAATCAGTTTCAAGAGAAGCTTTTGTAATACCGAGTAAGACAGGACGGCCTGTAGCAGGACGATTGCCTTCAAGTAGTACCTTTTTGTTCGCTTCAGTAAATTGGTGAATATCAAGCAATGTGCCTGGAAGCACATCAGTGTCACCGGCGTCAATCACGCGGACTTTGCGAAGCATCTGGCGAACCATAACTTCTACGTGTTTATCACCGATTTCAACACCCTGCATACGGTAAACCTTTTGAACCTCATGGAGAAGATACTCTTGAACAGTCGTCAGGTCAGTCACTTTCAGAAGCTCTTTCGGATCGATTGAACCCTCTGTCAGCACTTGGCCTCGAGTAATTTTGTCTCCTTCCGCTACTTTCAAGCGGGAGTTATAAGGTGCCGTATATGAACGTGTTTCCACTGCGCCTTGAACCACAATTTCCTGTTGTTTATCACGAACTTCATTGATCTCAACGACTGTACCGTCGATTTCTGTAATTGTTGCCTGACCTTTCGGATTACGCGCTTCGAATAGCTCTTGGATACGCGGAAGACCCTGTGTGATATCGTCTCCGGCAACCCCGCCTGTATGGAATGTACGCATTGTTAACTGTGTACCAGGCTCACCGATTGATTGGGCAGCAATGATACCGACAGCCTCGCCGACTTCAACATCAGAGCCAGTTGCAAGATTTCGGCCATAGCATCGTTTACATACACCATGAGGCGTATTGCATGTGAAGGCAGAACGGATCCACACTTCTTCAATGCCGGCTTCTACAATCTCTAATGCTTTATCTTCATCGATCAGTTCGTTTTCATTGATAAGTACTTCACCTGTTTCAGGGTGCTTTACTTGTTTTCGTGCAAAACGGCCGATTAAGCGTTCTTCTAAGCGCTCAATTGTTTCAGTTCCTTCTTTAAGGGGCTGAGCGAGGATGCCTCGGTCAGTTCCACAATCCGTTTCACGGATGATAACATCCTGTGCAACGTCAACGAGTCGACGTGTAAGGTAACCTGAGTCAGCGGTTTTAAGTGCGGTATCGGCAAGACCTTTACGCGCACCGTGAGTGGAGATAAAGTACTCCAATACCGTCAGACCTTCACGGAAACTTGATTTGATCGGCAACTCAATGATACGTCCAGCCGGGTTGGCCATCAGACCGCGCATTCCGGCAAGCTGTGTAAAGTTAGACGCGTTACCACGGGCACCAGAGTCACTCATCATGTAGATCGGGTTAAGCTCATCCAGTGATTGCATCAGTTTGCCCTGGATAACGTCTTTCGCAGCACTCCAGATAGAAATAACTCTCTCATAGCGTTCTTCTTCAGTGATTAGACCACGTCGGAATTGCTTCAAGACGTTATCAACTTTGCCTTGTGCTTCTTCAAGAATTTCTTGCTTATCATCGAGAACGACGATGTCAGAAACCCCAACTGTAATACCAGCTTTTGTAGAGTATCTAAAGCCTAGGTTTTTCATGCGGTCAAGCATTTTAGACGTTTCCGTGATATGGAATCGTTTAAAGATTTCCGCGATGATTTTACCGAGAATACCTTTTTTAAACGGTGCATTGATTGGCTGCTCTGCAATGGCAGCTTTAACATCGGCACCTTTTTCTAAGAAGAAACGGTCAGGTGTTTTTTCTTCAATGTTGCTCTTCGTCGGTTCATTCATGTAAGGGAATGATTCCGGAAGAATTTCATTGAAGACAAGCTTACCGACAGTTGTAATTAACAATTTTGAGCGCTGTTCTTCTGTAAATGTCACATTCTTAAGGGAGTTGGCTGCAACAGCTACTCTCGTATGAAGGTGTACATATCCATTTTGATAAGCGAGCAGCGCCTCGTCTGTATTTTTGAAAACCATACCTTCACCGACAGCACCGGCACGCTCAAGTGTCAGGTAATAGTTACCCAGTACCATATCCTGAGACGGTGTTACAACCGGTTTACCATCTTTAGGGTTCAAGATGTTCTGAGCGGCAAGCATCAAGATGCGTGCTTCAGCTTGAGCTTCTGCAGATAATGGTACGTGAACTGCCATTTGGTCACCATCAAAGTCAGCGTTATAAGCTGTACATACGAGCGGATGAAGACGGATCGCGCGTCCTTCAACAAGTGTTGGTTCAAACGCTTGGATACCTAATCTGTGAAGCGTAGGGGCACGGTTCAGAAGTACCGGATGCTCCTTGATAACTGACTCTAGTACATCCCACACTTCAGGCTGTACGCGCTCAATTTTGCGTTTCGCACTCTTAATGTTGTGAGCAAGACCTTTTTCAACAAGCTCTTTCATAACGAAAGGTTTGAAAAGTTCAAGCGCCATTTCCTTCGGTAATCCGCATTGGTACATTTTCAAATGAGGGCCAACAACGATTACAGAACGTCCAGAGTAATCGACACGTTTACCAAGAAGGTTTTGACGGAAACGGCCTTGCTTCCCTTTCAGCATGTGAGAAAGAGATTTTAATGGCCTGTTACCAGGACCTGTCACAGGACGTCCGCGGCGGCCGTTGTCAATTAAGGCATCGACAGCCTCTTGAAGCATACGCTTCTCATTTTGAACAATAATGCTAGGCGCACCAAGGTCCAAAAGGCGTTTCAAACGATTGTTACGGTTGATGACACGACGATAAAGATCGTTCAAATCAGAAGTCGCAAAACGTCCGCCATCAAGCTGAACCATCGGTCTAAGCTCAGGAGGGATAACAGGAAGCACATCAAGGATCATCCAAGAAGGCTTGTTACCTGAGTTACGGAAGGCTTCTAAAACTTCAAGGCGCTTGATCGCACGAGTACGGCGTTGTCCTTGTGAAGTTTTCAGCTCTTCTTTTAACATATCTACTTCTTTTACAAGATCAATATCTTGAAGAAGTTTATGAATCGCCTCTGCACCCATAGACGCTTGGAATTTATTACCGTATTTATCGAGATAAGCACGGTATTCTTTCTCAGACAGAAGCTGTTTCTTTTCAAGCGGTGTATTTGCCGGGTCAGTTACAACGTAAGAAGCAAAGTAAATGACTTCTTCTAAAGCACGAGGTGACATATCCAGCACAAGACCCATACGGCTTGGAATACCTTTGAAATACCAAATGTGGGAAACTGGGGCAGCCAGTTCAATGTGCCCCATTCTCTCACGACGGACTTTAGCCCGTGTTACTTCGACTCCGCAGCGGTCACAAACTACGCCTTTATAACGAACTCGCTTGTACTTCCCGCAATGACATTCCCAGTCTTTAGTCGGTCCGAAAATGCGTTCGCAGAATAGACCGTCCTTTTCAGGTTTTAACGTACGATAGTTTATCGTTTCAGGCTTTTTCACTTCACCAAAAGACCATGAACGGATTTTATCCGGTGAAGCAAGACCGATGTTCATATACTCAAAATTGTTCACATCTAGCAAGGGGCCTACCTCCCTTTTTATCTTCGGATTAACCGATGTCACTTGCCTTTATAACTAGAGATTATTCTTTTGTTACTACATCTCGTTCAACGTCTGCTGATGCTGTTTCCTCCGGCTCTTCATCACCTGATAATGCCAGGCCGTCAGCTTGTTTCGCATCTTCTTCGTCTTCTAAATCTCTCATTTCTATTTCTTCTTCATCACCGGAAAGGATTTTCACATCCATACCTAAGCTTTGAAGTTCTTTGATTAATACTTTGAATGATTCCGGAACACCTGGTTCAGGAACGTTGTCGCCTTTAACGATGGCTTCGTATGTTTTCACACGTCCGACCACGTCATCAGACTTAACAGTCAGAATCTCTTGAAGAGTGTAAGCCGCACCGTAAGCTTCAAGTGCCCAAACCTCCATCTCACCAAAACGCTGTCCGCCAAATTGCGCTTTACCGCCGAGAGGCTGCTGCGTAACAAGTGAGTAAGGACCTGTAGAACGCGCATGAAGTTTATCATCAACCATGTGGGCCAGTTTAATCATATACATGATACCGACAGACACACGGTTATCAAACGGCTCTCCGCTACGCCCATCGTAAAGAACGGTTTTGGCGTCGCGAGACATACCGGCTTCTTCAAGTGTTTCCCAAACATCCTCTTCACGCGCACCGTCAAATACCGGTGACGCAATGTGGATGCCGAGATAACGAGCGGCCATCCCCATGTGAAGCTCCAGTACCTGCCCGATGTTCATACGTGATGGTACGCCCAGCGGGTTAAGCATGATATCAATTGGTGTACCGTCAGGAAGGTAAGGCATATCCTCTTCAGGAAGAATCTTAGAGATAACACCTTTGTTACCGTGACGACCGGCCATTTTATCCCCTTCAGAAATCTTACGTTTCTGAACGATATACACACGTACCAATTGGTTAACGCCTGGAGGAAGTTCATCTCCGTCTTCACGGTTGAAGACTTTAACGTCGTGGATAATTCCGCCGCCGCCGTGAGGCACACGAAGAGAAGTATCACGAACCTCGCGGGCCTTTTCACCAAAGATGGCGTGAAGCAGGCGTTCTTCAGCAGTCAGTTCTGTTACACCTTTAGGCGTTACTTTACCAACAAGAAGATCTCCGTCTTTCACTTCTGCCCCAATACGAATGATTCCGCGGTCATCAAGATTGCGAAGCGCATCTTCACCGACGTTTGGAATATCGCGAGTGATTTCTTCAGGTCCAAGTTTCGTATCGCGTGCTTCTGATTCATATTCTTCAATGTGGATAGATGTATAAACATCATCCTTCACAAGGCGTTCACTCATGATGATGGCATCCTCATAGTTGTAACCATCCCATGTCATGAAGCCGACCATTACGTTACGGCCAAGCGCAAGTTCACCAAGCTCCATAGAAGGACCGTCAGCAAGGATTTCTCCTTTTACCACTTCATCGCCGACACTTACGATCGGGCGCTGGTTGTAGCAAGTACCTTGGTTGGAGCGGACAAATTTCAGCATGCTGTATTTATCCAGGTTTCCTTTTACCTTTTGACCGTCTACTTCTTCATAACGGCGAACCCAAACGTTTTTCGCTTCTACGCGTTCAACGATACCAGGGTGTTTACAAATAACAGCGGCCCCAGAGTCTTTACCTGATACGTATTCCATACCAGTTCCAACGAATGGCGCTTCCGGCTGCATCAAAGGCACAGCCTGACGCTGCATGTTCGCTCCCATTAGGGCACGGTTGGAGTCATCGTTTTCCAGGAACGGGATACATGCTGTCGCAGCAGAAACAAC
Organism: Bacillus vallismortis; assembly: GCF_004116955.1. NCBI lineage: Bacteria > Bacillati > Bacillota > Bacilli > Caryophanales > Bacillaceae > Bacillus > Bacillus vallismortis. The sequence goes on from NZ_CP026362.1 coordinate 3,456,596, forward strand.
CTGTTTAGGTGATACATCCATGTAGTCCACACGGTTTCTGGAAACAACGGTGTTTTCCCCTCGGAAACGGGCTACGATGCTGTCATCAATAAATGAGCCATCGTCATCAAGACGAGCGTTCGCTTGAGCGACAACATAGTTATCCTCTTCATCAGCAGTTAAGTAATCGATTCTGCCCGTTACCTTCCCTGTTTCAGGGTCAACACGGCGATATGGTGTTTCGATAAAGCCAAAACGGTTTACTTTTGCATAAGATGAAAGTGAGTTGATCAAACCGATGTTCGGACCCTCAGGCGTTTCGATCGGACACATACGGCCATAGTGGGAGTAGTGAACGTCACGCACTTCCATTCCGGCACGCTCACGTGTCAATCCGCCCGGTCCTAATGCTGACAGACGGCGCTTATGCGTTAATTCAGCTAGCGGGTTCGTCTGGTCCATGAATTGAGAAAGCTGAGAGCTTCCAAAGAACTCTTTAATGGACGCAATAACAGGACGAATATTGATCAGCTGCTGAGGTGTAATTGTATTCGTATCTTGAATTGACATTCTCTCACGAACCACACGCTCCATACGGCTTAAACCGATACGGAATTGGTTCTGGAGAAGCTCACCTACAGAACGTAAACGGCGGTTTCCAAGATGATCGATATCATCTGTGTCGCCTACCCCGTGCAGCAGGTTGAAGAAGTAGCTGATAGAAGAAATAATATCAGCAGGCGTAATGTTTTTAATCTCTTCTTCGGTGTAAGCATTTCCGATTACATTAATAACCTGTTCTCCTTCTTGATCAGTCGGAGCAAAGATTTTAATCGATTGAAGAGTTACTTCATCTTCAACAACGCCGCCATTCGGATACAGCTTTCTGAAACCGATTCCGTTTTCTAAGTATGGCAGTACTTTATCAAGTGTTCTTCTATCAAGGATCTGGCCTTTTTCAGCCAGGATTTCTCCTGTTTCAGGATCAACAAGCGTTTCTGCAAGTCTCTGATTAAAGAGGCGATTCTTGATATGAAGTTTTTTATTAATTTTATAGCGTCCTACATTGGCAAGATCGTATCGTTTCGGATCAAAGAAACGAGAATCAAGCAAGCTTTTCGCATTTTCTACTGTAGGCGGCTCTCCAGGACGGAGACGTTCGTAAATTTCAAGCAACGCTTTGTCGCTATTTTCTGTGTTATCTTTATCAAGCGTATTTCGCAGATATTCATTTTCTCCTACGAGATCAAGAATCTCTTGATCGGAACCGAAGCCGAGAGCACGCAAAAGAACCGTAACCGGCAACTTACGTGTGCGATCAATGCGGACATAAACAACATCTTTCGCATCAGTTTCGTATTCTAACCATGCGCCACGGTTTGGAATGACAGTTGCGGTAAAACCTTTTTTACCGTTTTTGTCTACTTTACCACTGAAATATACACTTGGAGACCGAACAAGCTGAGAAACGATTACGCGTTCCGCACCATTAATGATAAAAGTACCTGTATCTGTCATAATCGGGAAATCACCCATGAAGACATCTTGGTCTTTTACCTCTCCAGTTTCTTTGTTAATTAAACGAACCTTCACTCTTAGCGGAGCTGAGTAAGTCACATCACGTTCTTTTGATTCCTCTACAGGATATTTAGGATCGCCTAAACTATAATCAATGAACTCAAGAGAGAGGTTACCAGTGAAATCCTCAATTGGCGATATGTCTTGAAACATCTCTCTAAGACCCTCATCAAGAAACCACTGATAAGAAGAGGTTTGAATTTCAATGAGATTTGGTAATTCTAACACTTCGCTAATGCGAGCATAGCTTCTGCGCTGGCGGTGTCGTCCATACTGAACTAGTTGACCTGTCAACTGATTCACCCCTCAAATCATGCGTATTATATGTGTAATAAGCATTTCCTTCAAAGAAAGAAAATACTTTTACAAGACAAAAGAAAAAAGGGTTTCTAATTAAGAAAACCACATCCAAAAACAAATACCGATTTTATTAGCATTTCCATACTTGTATAATTTATACATAGATATTGACAATAGATCATATCAAGCAAAATATATACATTGGCATTTTATAATATTAACATAGCTAAAATACCGAGTCAAACTTTTTTTGCTTTTATGATATAATAGCCTTTCTTTTTTTGAACGACAGAAACTTCATCGAACAGTTCCTCGAGCTTTTCAATGGCAGAAGGCGCGCCTTGTTTTTTCTGTATGACGATCCACAACTCACCTGAAGTTTTTAAGTGTTCAGCGCTTTTCTCAAAGATAGCATGGACAACTTTTTTTCCGGCTCGGATTGGGGGATTTGTAAGAATAGAAGCAAATGTTTGAGCAGAATCAACGTTCGAAAACAAATCACTCTGATAAATCTTAACGTTTGTTATTCCGTTTTGTTCCGCATTTTCATTTGATAACTCTACGGCTCTCTCATTAACATCAATCATGTGGATGGTCCGGTCTTTAAAGGCGCTGGCTATCGATAAACCAATCGGGCCATATCCACAGCCAACATCCAGAATGCCGCCCTCAACTTCAGGCTCTTCAAAAGAATCAATCAGCAGACGGGAGCCGAAATCAACTTCCTTTTTAGAAAAAACCCCGCTGTCGCTGGTAAACGTGAAATCTTTATTACGAAGCCTAAAAGACCAGGTTTGCTTGTTGCTTTTCACTGAAGGTTTATCTGAATAATAGTGCTCACTCATTATTAGAACCTCCCTTTGTTATGGCATAAAGAATGGCAAAGAAAAAGCCCGCCTCATAAAAGCGAGCTCCCTCTACAGGTAAGTGAAGATTACTTAACTTCTACAGAAGCGCCAACTTCTTCAAGTTTAGCTTTAAGCTCTTCAGCTTCTTCTTTAGCAATACCTTCTTTAAGTGGTTTTGGAGTGTTGTCAACAAGTTCTTTAGCTTCTTTCAAGCCAAGACCAGTGATTTCACGTACAACTTTGATAACTTTGATTTTTTGAGATCCTGCACCAGCAAGGATAAGGTCGAATTCGCTTTGCTCTTCAGCAGCTCCGCCAGCAGCAGCTCCGCCAGCTACAGCTACAGGAGCAGCAGCAGTTACGCCAAATTCTTCTTCGATTGCTTTTACTAGGTCGTTCAATTCAAGTACAGTCGCTTCTTTAACGGAAGCAATGATTTCTTCGATATTTAAAGCCATTTGTAATTCCTCCATTTTGTTTTAATTTATGAAAAACTGATTAGATTAAGCGCCTTGTTCTTCTTTTTGTTCTGCCACAGCTTTTGCAGCAAGAGCAAAGTTGCGAACTGGAGCTTGAAGTACGCTAAGCAACATAGAAAGCAAGCCATCGCGTGATGGAAGTTCAGCAAGAGCTTTCACTTCTTCAACAGTAGAGACTTTACCTTCGATAACGCCAGCTTTGATTTCAAGAGCTTCGTGGTTTTTAGCGAACTCATTAAGAACTTTAGCCGGAGCGACAACATCTTCAGTGCTGAATGCGATCGCGTTCGGTCCAGTTAAGAAATCATTCAAACCATTAAGCTCAGCTTGTTCAACTGCACGGCGAGTCATCGTATTTTTGTAAACTTTGAACTCAACGTTAGCTTCGCGAAGCTGTTTACGAAGTTCTGTTACTTCAGAAACGCTAAGTCCGCGATAGTCAACGATGATCGTTGATTTACTTTCTTTCAGTTTAGAAGCAATTTCTTCAACAACAACTTTTTTTGTTTCAATTGCGCTGCTCATGGTTACACCTCCTGTAGATTCTTGTGTAACACTTATACCGTTAGGTGATCACGACCGAGACGACGGATTCCATATAAAAAGCCTCCATGAGACATGGAGGCTGTATATACAAGCATACGTAACGTAATAGCTGTGATAATATACACCTCGGTAGGATAATTAAGCCGTCAGGCCCCTACTGTCTGCGGTATAAATGATATTCTATTTTACAACATTTTGAATCATATCAGAATGTTGATGTCGTGTCAATATTATTTTACGTTAAAAGTTGAAGAGTCTACTTTGACACCAGGTCCCATAGTAGAAGTAACGGCAACATTTTTCACGTAAACGCCTTTTGCTGCAGCAGGTTTTGCTTTCAGGATTGTATCGTACATAGTTGTGAAGTTCTCAACAAGTTTTTCATCCTCGAAAGAAACTTTACCGATAGGAACATGAATGTTTCCAGCTTTATCAACACGGTATTCAACTTTACCAGCTTTGATTTCGCCAATTGCTTTTTCAACTTCGAAAGTAACTGTTCCAGTTTTAGGGTTTGGCATTAAACCTTTTGGTCCAAGCACACGACCGATTTTACCAACTTCACCCATCATGTCAGGTGTAGCTACGATTACATCGAAATCGAACCAACCTTGTTGAATTTTGTTGATGTAGTCAGTATCGCCAACGAAATCTGCACCAGCAGCTTCAGCTTCTTTCGCTTTTTCGCCTTTTGCGAAAACGAGAACGCGCTGAGTTTTACCAGTTCCGTTTGGAAGAACAACTGCTCCACGGATTTGCTGGTCGTTTTTACGAGGGTCGACCCCTAGACGGAAAGCCACTTCAACTGTAGCGTCGAATTTAGCTGTGTTTGTTTTTTTAACGAGAGCTACTGCTTCAGAAACGTCGTAAGCTTTTGAACGATCTACAAGCTTAGCAGCTTCAGCGTACTTTTTACCTTTTTTAGCCATTTTAAAATTTCCTCCTTATGTGGTTATAGCGGAATAACCTCCCACGAATAAGGGTTGCGAACTTGTTAAAACTCGCAACCCGACAAGAAACAAATTAATCCTCGATTACAATACCCATACTGCGGGCAGTACCTTCAACCATGCGCATTGCCGCTTCAACGTCTGCTGCGTTTAAGTCAGGCATTTTTGTTTCAGCGATTTCGCGTACTTTATCGCGCTTAACGGTTGCCACTTTATTACGGTTTGGTTCACCAGAACCAGACTCAATTCCAGCTGCTTTTTTAAGCAATACTGCAGCAGGTGGAGTTTTTGTAATAAATGTAAATGAACGGTCTTCGTAAACCGAAATTTCAACAGGAATGATTAAACCAGCTTGGTCAGCTGTACGAGCGTTAAACTCCTTACAGAATCCCATGATGTTAACACCGGCTTGACCAAGTGCAGGTCCAACTGGTGGTGCTGGGTTAGCTTTTCCAGCAGGAATTTGCAATTTTACAACTTTAACTACTTTTTTAGCCACGAGACACACCTCCTTAAGTCCGTGATGTGGTAATAGGGTAAACCCTCCCACTCAAGGTTTCATTCTTTATATGAATGACGAAATATCAAGCTAGTTGCCTTGGATAAGTCCAAGACGTACCTTTGCTATATTATCATTTATATATAGCAATTTCAAGTTTTTTCACATTACAATTTATCGATTTGGGTAAATTCCAGCTCAACCGGCGTTTCGCGGCCGAACATATTAACGAAAACTTTGACCTTGTTTTTATCATAATCAATCTCTTCAATTGATCCAGTAAAGTTAGCAAAAGGCCCGTCTATTACTTTTACTGTCTCTTTCAGTTCAAAGTCAATGTCCGTTTTGCGTTCGTCCATGCCCATTCTCTTCAGAATGGTTTCTGCTTCGCCCGGGAGAAGCGCCGTCGGTTTTGAACCAGAGCCGGCAGATCCTACGAAACCAGTAACGCCCGGCGTGTTGCGGACAACATACCAAGAGTCGTCTGTCATTACAATTTCAACAAGCACATAACCAGGGAATACTTTCTTTTTCACAACTTTTTTCTTGCCGTTTTTGATATCTGTTTCTTCTTCTTCAGGTACGACTACACGGAAAATTTTATCTTGCATCCCCATTGATTCAACACGTTTTTCCAAGTTGGCTTTTACTTTATTCTCGTAACCAGAGTACGTGTGAACAACATACCAATTCTTTTCCATTCTCTTCAGGACTGTCCAGTCCTTCCCTCCCCGCATTTGGTTTTAGTGAATTACCATAACGCTCAAAAATAGGCGGCAAGCCTATGATAACTTTCATTTTAAGCCACAATAAAAAACCCGCTGAACGGGTTTTGGCAAGTGATATTATGATCTATTATAGCACGTATTGCTGATCATTATTCAACTATTAAACGAATTAATTGAGAAATTCCTGTGTCAAGGAGGGCAAAAAAGATAATAAAAAAGATAACTGTTGAAATTACCGTAATGGTATAACGCGTTAACTCTTTTCCTTTAGGCCAGCTTACCTTTTTCATTTCTTTCCCAACATCTTTAAAGAATCTCATAATACGCATGTAAAAGACCTCCACAATTTAAAAGCGAAAAACTATTTTGTTTCAAGATGAGCTGTATGTGAATTGCAAGTACTGCAGTATTTCTTTACTTCTAATCGCTCAGCCGCTGATGCAGAGCTCTTCATTGTCGTATAATTACGGTTTCCGCATGTCTTGCATGCTAGCGTAATCTTTTTTCTCATGTCATTACACCTTTTTCCTAAATAGACATTAGTTCTTATCGTTAGTAACATATCATAGTCAGAAAAATACTGTCAATATAACGTAAATCCCTGTCACAAACTAATTTCGCGAATTTCCAAGTACTTCTCCAGTTTGCGTTTCACACGCTGAAGGGCGTTATCAATCGATTTCACATGCCGATTCAATTCATCAGAAATCTCTTGGTAACTTCTCCCGTCAAGATATAAAACCAGTACTTTTCTCTCTAAATCACTTAATAGTTCTCCCATTTTCATTTCAATATCATCAAATTCTTCCTGATTGATAATCATTTCTTCAGGATTTAAAGTTTTCGCTCCTGAAATGACATCAAGCAGCGTTCGGTCTGATTCTTCATCAAAAATCGGTTTATCTAATGAGACGTAGGAATTCAAAGGAATGTGTTTCTGGCGAGTAGCTGTCTTTATTGCGGTAATAATTTGGCGGGTAATACATAATTCTGCGAAAGCTTTGAATGAGGTAAGCTTGTCCTCCTTAAAGTCGCGAATAGACTTATAGAGGCCTATCATACCTTCCTGAATAATATCCTCTCTGTCCGCTCCTATTAAAAAATAAGATCTTGCTTTTGCCCGAACAAAATTTCGGTACTTTGTAATCAAGTAATCTAACGCATCACTGTCCCCAACATGAACCTTTTCAATGACCTGCTCGTCCTCCAACTGGCAAAACTGCTCTTTGTTGAATTTTCCCTTGTTGTTCTGTAGATTCACTCCGATCCCCCCGGCGCACGTAGATAGAAATATTATACAGTATTGGGCAAAAAAGCGTCAACTTAATCTAAGTCCCCCCGCCTCCACTTTTCAAACGTTTTCAAAACCTCTTCCGATAAAGCAATTTTACCCGCCGGCTTTTCGGAAGTGATTTTTCTGACCCGTCTCTGTATTCGCCTTTCAATCGCTTCAACCTCTCTCAAAAGCTCCCGGGCCGATTTCCGCAATGCTCCCTGTCCGAAAATCGCCCACTGCTCAGTGTAGTCAGAGGTCGCAACATGAATCTGAGTCGCAATATTATTCAATGCCTGAGCAAGCTTTTCTATCCGCTCATCAGCCGTCTCATTTTCTTTTGTAAAAATCACTTCAACTCTGTGATTGGTCTGTTTTTTCTCAAGCCCTTTTACGAGATGCGCGTCAAAAACAACAATAACCCTGTTTCCTGTATACGATTGATATTCCGCCATTTTCTGAATCAGTACGTTTCTCGCCTCTTCAAAACTGTTCGCTTTTAAATCCTTCAGCTGCGGCCAAGCTCCAATCATGTTGTATCCGTCTACTAACAGGATATCCATGGGTCTTTATTCTCCCAGAGGGTTTCGCTTCCGGTATACTTCATACATCAAAAGACCCGCCGCGACAGATGCATTCAGTGAAGTTACCTTCCCGGCCATCGGGAGTTTAATGAGAAAATCACACTTTTCTTTCACGAGGCGGCCCATCCCTTTTCCTTCACTTCCGATAACTAATGCCAAAGGCATATTGCCGTCCATATTGCGGTAGTCTTCGCGTGCTGATGCATCCGTTCCGACAACCCAGATACCCCGCTCTTTCATTTCTTCTAACGTCCGCGCCAAATTGGTGACTCTTGCGACAGGGATGTGCTCAATTGCCCCTGTTGAAGCTTTGGCCACTGTTGTTGTCAGCCCGACAGCTCTCCGTTTTGGAATCACGATGCCGTGGGCGCCGACCGCATCGGCTGTTCTCATAATCGAACCAAGATTATGAGGATCTTCAAGCTCGTCCAAAATGAGGAAGAAAGGCTGTTCATTTCTTTCTTCGGCCGCTTTATATAAATCATCCAGTTCCGCATATTCATAAGCAGCAACCTGTGCCACTACGCCTTGATGCTGCCCTGTCACCATTTGATCGAGTTTTTTTCTCGGGACATATTGAATCGTGATTCCCTGCTTTTTCGCAAGCTCAATCACCTGCTGTGCTTGTCCCTTTACGGTGTTTTCCGCCATCCACAGCTTATACAGCTTACGATCTGATTTTAACGTCTCGATCACTGCATTTTTCCCTATGACGTAATCATGTTGCTGACTCATTTGTTTTCCTCCCTGACGTCCCGAATTGTATAGCTTCGGCAACGAGCTGACTAAGTCTTTCTTCTTTTTTCTCCAGAAAAAGGTAACCCAGCAGCGCTTCAAATGCTGTACTGTAGCGATACGTTTGAACATCTGTATTTTTAGGTGTCGTTCCCGACTTGGCATTTCTGCCCCTTTTCAGCACCGCTTCCTCTTCTTCCGTAAAAAATGATTGATCCTGCAGAAAGAACAGGATTTCAGCCTGTGACTTTGCCGAAACGATCCGGCTTGATTTCTTATGAAGATCATTTGGTTTCGTCAAGCCCTGCTTAAGCAGGTGATGCCTGACATACACTTCAAATATGGCATCACCTATATAAGCAAGCGCAAGACCGTTGAGCTGCTTTGAATCTTTTATCGTCTCAAAATCAAGCATCCGACTATTCTCCCCGTTTCCAGCGAGTGCCTTGAGCCGTATCTTCAAGAATGATATTCATGCTTTTCAGCTGGTCGCGGATCTGATCTGATAATGCAAAATCGCGGTTCCGGCGCGCTTCATTTCTTTTTTCAATTAAGTCTTCAATCTCTTGATCAAGCAGTTCCTGCTCACCCAATGAAAAGCCGAGGACAGCAACAATGCGGTCAAACATCTCAACAAATGCTGTAATCACATGATCAGCCGTATGATCCTTCTGAAGATAATAATTAGCATGCTTCGCCAAGTCGAATAAAACAGAAATGGCATTCGCTGTATTAAAATCATCGTCCATCGCTTCTTCGAATGCTTTGCGGTGGTCCTCTACTTTCTCAAGCCATTGATCGTCATCTTCCGTTAAATTCGTACTGCTGTTCAGACGGTGCTTAAGGTTGCTGTATGCTGTTTTTAATCGGTTGAACGCACTTTTTGTATTCTCTAAAAGCTCTTCTGAATAGTTAATCGGATGACGATAATGAACAGATAGCATAAAAAATCTCAAAAGCTTCGGATCATGCTGTTTAATGATGTCATGCACAAGCACAAAGTTGCCTAGTGATTTTGACATTTTTTCATTATCAATATTGATATAGCCATTATGAAGCCAGTACTTCGCAAATGTTTTGCCTGTCAGTGCCTCAGATTGCGCGATTTCGTTTTCATGGTGTGGGAATGTTAAATCCTGACCGCCCGCATGAATATCAATTTGGTCACCCAGATACTTTTTCACCATCGCTGAGCATTCAATATGCCAGCCCGGACGCCCTTTACCCCAAGGGCTTTCCCAAGAGATTTCTCCGTCTTTTGCCGCTTTCCACAGCGCAAAATCAAGAGCATCTTCTTTTTTCTCGCCGACCCGGATGCGTGCACCTGATCTCAGTTCATCAATTGATTGCTGAGAAAGCTTTCCGTACCCTTCAAATGCTCGTGTTTTGAAATAAACGTCACCTTCTGATTCATAAGCGTAGCCCTTTTTCACGAGCTGATCTACGAATTCGATAATCGCATCCATGTTTTCCATCACTCGCGGATGAAGGTCGGCTTTACGGCATCCGAGCGCACCTACATCTTCAAAGTATGCTTTAATAAAACGCTCTGAAATGGCAGGTACATCGTCACCAAGTTCATTCGCTGCTTTAATTAATTTATCGTCTACGTCTGTAAAGTTAGAAACATACTGCACATCATATCCTTTATATTCCAGATAGTTTCGAACTGTATCATAAACAATAGCCGGACGCGCGTTCCCGATGTGAATGTAATTGTAAACCGTCGGGCCGCACACGTACATTTTCACTTTTCCCTCTTCAAGAGGAACAAACGTTTCCTTCTGTCTAGTCAATGTATTATAAAGAGTGATTGTCATTTTTGATTGATCCTTTCTTTTCTGTCTTCAATTTCTGCCTTCAGCTCTGAAATCTGCTCTTCCAAAAATTTAAATCGATCAGCAACCGGATCGGGCAAATCCTGATGGTTCAAATCGCGTCTTACTTTCTTGCCATTTTGTACAACGACCCGTCCAGGGATGCCGACAACTGTTGAAAAATCAGGAACATCATGCAGCACTACTGAACCGGCACCAATTTTTGAGCCTTCACCGACAGTAATTGAACCAAGCACTTTAGCACCTGTGGCTATCAATGCGTCATCTTTAATCGTTGGGTGTCTTTTTCCCTTTTCTTTCCCCGTCCCCCCGAGGGTAACCCCCTGAAAAACGGTGACGTTATTGCCGATTTCACATGTCTCCCCAATGACAACTCCCATACCGTGATCTATGAAAAATTTCCTCCCAATTGTAGCGCCGGGATGGATTTCGATCCCGGTAAAAAAGCGGCTTACTTGAGATATTAGGCGTGCAAGGAAATAAAATTTTCGTTTATATAAAGCATGTGCAATCCGATGCGCCCATATAGCATGTAAACCGGAATAAGTTAAAATCACTTCAAAATAGCTTCTTGCTGCAGGATCTTGATCGAACACTGTATCAATGTCTTCTTTGAGCATTTTAAAAAACACATGCTTCCCCCCGTTTCTCTATCTGATTTCCTCTATCGCCAATAAAAAAAAGCGCCTCTGCATGTAAACATGACAGAGACGCTTTAACCGCGCGGTTCCACTCTGTTTGAAAAGCAGACTTCTGCTCTCCCAACTTCAGCCTGTAACGGCGGCGGCCGCCTTTGAATACTGATTTCGAAAAATGTTCTTCAAAGGTCTTAAGGGCGCACTTCTAAAACCCGGCTCATGGATCTCTCTCAGCCAATGAAGATCCTTTCTGTAATGGCCTAAAGCTTTATACTCTTCCCTGTCAACAATCATCTATTTAGATGTTTTTTAAACGCTGAATCGCGATCTCTTTTCCGATCAATTCAATGGATTGCGGCAGTTCTGGACCGTGAGTCTGACCCGTTACAGCAACACGGATCGGCATAAACAGTTTTTTGCCTTTATGGCCAGTTTCTTTCTGCACTGCTTTGATCGATGCTTTGATGTTATCCGGAGTGAACTCCTCAAGCTCTTCAAGCTTCGCAGCGAATGTGCTGAGCACCTCAGGAACCTGTTCCTCTTCCAGAACAGCTTTTGCTTCTTGATTATACTCGATCTTATCAGTAAAGAACAAATCAGTCAGCTCAACAATTTCCGCTCCGTAGCTTAATTGCTCATGATAAAGGGAAATCAGTTTGCGAACCCATTCTTGTTCTTCAGCAGAAATCTCAGCGCCGACTTTTCCGGCCTTTTGCAAATGCGGAAGCGTCAATTCAACAACCTGATCAAGATCCAGTTTCTTCACGTATTGGTTGTTAACCCATTTTAGCTTATGCATATCAAACAAAGCTGGTGATTTAGATAAACGGTTTACATCAAAAATGTCAATAAACTGTTCTTTTGTGAATAGCTCTTCTTCTCCAACCGGTGACCAGCCAAGCAGGCCGATAAAGTTGAACAGCGCTTCTGGCAAGTAGCCAAGCTCTTTATACTGTTCGATGAATTGAATAATAGACTCATCGCGTTTGCTGAGCTTTTTACGGCTTTCATTTACGATTAGCGTCATGTGTCCGAACTGAGGAATATCCCATCCGAATGCTTGATAGATCATAATCTGTTTCGGTGTGTTAGAAATGTGATCCTCACCGCGCAGCACGTGTGTCATTTTCATTAAGTAGTCATCAATCGCTACCGCGAAGTTATAGGTTGGTGTTCCGTCCTTTTTGACAATAACAAAGTCGCCGATGCCATCTGTCTCGAAAGTAATTTCGCCTTTAACAATATCGTTGAAGGCGATGATTTTTCCTTCCGGCACGTGGAAACGAATACTTGGCTTTCTGCCTTCAGCAATAAATGTATCTTGTTCTTCCTGAGTCAGGTTTCTGTGTTTCCCGGAATAGCGCGGCATTTCTCCGCGGGCAATCTGTTCTTCACGTTCTTTTTCAAGCTCTTCTTCCGTACAGTAACATTTATAAGCAAGCCCTTTTTCAAGAAGCTCTTCATAGTATACTTTATAAATATCGTTACGCTCTGACTGACGATATGGACCGTATTCACCGCCGACATCGACACTCTCATCCCAGTCAATACCGAGCCATTTCAGATAATTCAGCTGGCTTTGTTCTCCGCCCTCAATATTGCGCTTTTTATCAGTGTCCTCAACACGGATAATAAACTTACCGCCTTGATTGCGGGCAAATAAATAATTAAAAAGCGCCGTTCTGGCATTTCCAATATGCAAATGTCCTGTTGGACTCGGTGCATAACGGACGCGTACTTCGTTTCCCATTTTCAAATACTTCCTTTCATGTCATGTATGGCCTCTGGCTAAATGTATGAATCTATTCTACCACCAAATAGACCCGGCATCAAAGCAAGTTAGCCTTTTTGTATCAGTACTGTCGCTTGAGCCGCTATTCCTTCCGCTCGGCCTGTAAATCCAAGCTTTTCTGTCGTTGTTGCTTTTACATTCACTTGAGAAACGTCTGCTTCAAGGCCTTCAGCGATCCTTTTTCTCATATCTTCTATGTATGGCAGCATCTTCGGCTTTTGTGCAATAATGGTGCAATCAATGTTTCCAAGAACATACCCCTTCTGTTTCACGATCCCCCAGACATGCTGAAGTAATTTGAAAGAGTCAGCGTCCTTGAACTCGGGATCAGTGTCAGGAAAATGCTTGCCTATGTCGCCTTCTCCAACAGCTCCGAGGCAAGCATCAGCAACGGTATGCAGCAAGACATCTGCGTCAGAATGGCCGAGCAGCCCTTTTTCATATGGGATTTCGATTCCGCCAATTATCAGAGGACGGTCCGCCACTAATTGATGCACATCAAATCCTTGTCCGATTCTAAACATATTTATTCCCACTTTCTGATTCCATGATCGCTTCAGCTGACGTCAAGTCGTCTGGCGTCGTCAACTTAATATTTGTATAGCTGCCTTCTACAACACGGACCGAACCGCCTTCCATCTCTTCAACGAGGCTGGCGTCATCCGTCCCTAAAAATCCCTTATGTTCGGCCTCAGCATGAGCCTTCATCAATAAAGAAAGACGAAAAGCTTGTGGAGTTTGGACAGCCCACAAGCTTGAACGTTCAATCGTCTCTCTGACTTGTAAATCTTGAACGCGTTTAATCGTATCTTTTACCGGAACAGCAAGGATGGCCGCTCCTGCCTGTACCGCTTTAGCGATCAGTTCGTCAATTTGTTCATGCTTTATAAAAGGCCGGGCGCCGTCGTGAACGAGGACTATCTTTTCTTGTTTCACGGCTTTCAGCCCCTTATAAACACTGTGCTGACGCTCATCTCCGCCTGCAACAAGCTCAATAGCGGTTTGAAACGGATAATTGGTCAGCAATTGCTGAAAATCCTCCCGCTCTCGCTCGTTAATCACCAAAATGATTTTTTCGCACGGCCGGTGGCTGTCAAACACCCTTAACGTGTGTATGATCACAGGGTCTCCTTTCAGCTCGATGAACAGTTTATTTCTCCCTGCCTTCATCCGTTTTCCCTGTCCGGCTGCAAGAATCACGACATCATAATTCATTGTTTTTTCTCCCTTTACAGCGCCTTCTCCAACAGCTTGGGCTTGGCAAAAATCATTCGTCCCGCTGCTGTCTGCAGCACACTTGTAACGAGTACATCAATATGCTTGCCGATATAATTGCGTCCTTCTTCAACGACAATCATCGTACCGTCATCCAAGTAGGCAACTCCCTGATTATGCTCTTTCCCGTCCTTAATGACCTGAACATTCATTTCCTCGCCAGGAAGCACGACAGGCTTGACCGCATTGGCAAGGTCATTAATGTTTAATACCGCTACCTTCTGAAGCTCGCATACTTTATTTAAATTAAAATCATTCGTCACGACGACCCCGGATGTCAGCTTAGCGAGTTTGACGAGCTTGCTGTCAACCTCCTGAATATCTTCAAAGTCGCCTTCATAAATTTCAACTTCAATGTCTAATTCTTTCTGAATGCGGTTCAGGATATCAAGACCGCGGCGTCCTCTGTTCCGTTTTAGAACATCTGAAGAATCAGCAATATGCTGCAATTCCTCAAGGACAAACTGCGGAATCACAATAATTCCCTCTAAAAACCCAGTCTGACAAATATCCGCAATTCTCCCATCAATAATAACACTTGTGTCCAAAATTTTCAGCTTCTTGTCCTGAACCTCATGTTCTTCATCTGCTGTCCCTTTTTTCTTTTGCATTCTGGCGGAAATGGAAAACAGGCTGATCAATTCATCCTTCTTCTTAAAGCCCACCTGGAAGCCTAGATAACCGAGGAAGAAAGCCAAAAACACAGGGATGATTGTACTGAATATGCGGTAAGGTATATTGTCTAAAGGGATAACATTTACGATAAGATAAGCGATTATAAGTCCAAAAACCAGGCCAAGGCTTCCAAACAACAAATCTGGAACCGGCGCCTTCAACAATGAATCCTCTACCCACTTCATCCAGTTCACAACATAATCTGTACCCCATATACTGATGAGAAAAAAGATAATTGCTCCTATTGCCGCAGACGTATATGCGTTTGTTATTAAAGGTATGTCCTGTATACTTAACAGTACAAACAATTCAGGTATTAAAAATATACCAACAACGCCGCCGAAAATAATGAAGAACGCCTGAACTATTCGTTTTAACATACCCCCACCTCCTTTTTAACATTTTATTTTCACAAGGCTTTATGCATCCTACGAATATCAGAATAAACAAAAACCAACAGTAATATACCCGTATTCATAAGGTTTTAACCGAAATCACAGCTGTCTGTCTAAATAATGCTTCTCTTGCAGCCGTTTTAATCCTTTTTTAATCTTTTGGGCTCGTACTTCACCGATTCCCTCTACTTCATCTAATTCTTCTGCACTCGCCTCAATAATCCTTGGGAGAACACCAAACGCTTCTACAACATTTTCAACAATCGGCATTGGAAGACGCGGAATTTTATTTAACAGCCTGTATCCTCTAGCCAATACATAATCATCAAGATTTGTAGAAGCTGGATAGCCGAGCAGTTTATAAACAATGGAATCATCCAGCAGATCATAACTGGACATATCCTGCAGCTCTTTCAAGAGAACAAACGGATCTTTAATTTTTTCTTTCACATAATCCTTGATAAATAAAGCCGCCTCTTCTTCCATATCCGTAATCAATTCAATGACTTGCAGCTTGATCAAATGTCCTTCTGTTCCCAGTTCCCTGATATACATGTTAATTTCATTTTTGATTCTCAATACCATTTCATAACGGTGCATCACAGACAAGACATCACTGAAGGTAACAAGCTCCTCAAACTCTAATGCATTTAGTGCATTAATTGTTTTGTCGAGGATTGTCTTATATTTTTCAAGTGTTTGAATGGCTTGATTCGCTTTTGTTAAGATAAATCCTATGTCTTTTAGTGTATACTTCATGTTTTCCTGATATAACGTTATAACATTCCTTCTTTCAGAAATTGCGATCACAAGGCAGCCGGTCTGCTTAGCTACTCTTTCGGCGGTGCGGTGCCGCATTCCTGTTTCTGATGAAGAAATTGTGGCTTCAGGCATTAGCTGTGTATTGGCGTATAGGATCTTTTGACCAGAATCACTTAAAATAATCGCTCCATCCATTTTAGCCAGTTCATATAAATGTGCCGGAGAAAAAGCAGTGTTAATGTGGAAACCGCCGTCCACCACTTCTTTTACTTTATCATTATAACCAACAACAATCAGACCGCCTGTATTTGCCCTCAAAACGTTTTCCATACCCGCTCTGAGCGGTGTACCAGGAGCAACAAACTGCAATATAGATGACAGGTCTAACTCTTGTTTCGCCCCTTTTTTCTCTTTTTCCATCTATTATCCTCCTAATGAAGTACGAAGCGCCTCTGCAACATTTGCTACTCCGATAACCTCAATCCCTTTTGGTTTTGTCCAGCCTTCCAGATTTGCCGCGGGTATGATCATGCGTTTGAAACCAAGCTTAGCCGCTTCTTTCACACGCTGTTCAATTCTAGAAACCCGCCGGACTTCTCCGGTTAATCCCACTTCACCTATAAAACAATCGGCAGGATTTGGGGGTGTGTCTCTAAAACTGGACGCGATGCTGATCGCAATGGCAAGATCAATTGCCGGTTCATCAAGCTTTACGCCGCCAGCTACTTTCAAATAGGCATCCTGATTTTGCAGCAGCAGCCCAACTCTTTTTTCTAACACAGCCATTAACAGCGAAACCCTGTTATGGTCTATACCCGTTGCCATACGCCGCGGATTTCCAAAACTTGTCGGCGAGATGAGCGCCTGAATTTCAACGAGAATCGGCCTCGTGCCTTCCATAGAGGCAGTTATGCTCGAGCCAGCAGATCCTGCTGAGCGCTCTTCCAAGAAAATTTCTGAAGGGTTCAAAACCTCGGTGAGTCCCTCTTCACGCATTTCGAAAATACCCATTTCGTTTGTAGAACCAAAACGGTTTTTTACTGCTCTCAATATACGAAAAGTATGGTGACGTTCTCCTTCAAAGTATAAAACAGTGTCAACCATATGCTCCAGCAATCTCGGCCCTGCAATAGACCCTTCTTTTGTTACGTGTCCTACGATAAAGATCGGAATGCCTTTTGTTTTGGCAATTTTCATCAGCTCAGCCGTACACTCTCTGACCTGTGACACACTGCCGGGAGCCGATGTGATATCGCTTTGGTAAACCGTTTGAATAGAGTCAACAACGACAAACGCTGGATTCATCTCTTCTATAGCAGACGAAATATACTCCATATCGGTTTCAGATAAAACATGCAGCGACGGATTATTAATGCCGAGACGATCTGCTCTCAGTTTCGTTTGTTTAACCGATTCTTCTCCCGAAATGTACAATACACTGTTCGATGAATCTGATAATTGAGCTGAAACTTGCAGTAACAACGTGGACTTTCCGATACCGGGATCACCGCCGATTAACACGAGTGAGCCTTTAATGACTCCCCCGCCGAGCACCCTGTTAAATTCGCCAAGCTGGGTTTTAACACGGGGTTCTTCTGATGTTTCAATTGTTGTAATAGGTGAAGGTTTCTGTACAGTTTGAACAGAATGAGAAAAAGCCGCTCTCCGATTGGCCGGTGCCTTTTTCATCATTTCTTCCACCATTGTATTCCAAGCACCGCAGCCCGGACATTTCCCCATCCATTTTGGAGACTCGTAACCGCAGGATTGGCAGATGAATTTCGATTTTGTTTTAGCCATATATAGTGTAAGACCTCTCCCTTGTTCTATTTCATGATATGAAAGTGAGGCATACACTTACATGCTGTATGCCTCATTTTCGTCTTCTATATTAATTCGTTTTAGCAGTCGTTTTTACGACAAATTCGCCGTCTTCTACATCAAGAACGATGTGCTGTCCTTTATGAATATTTCCTCTTAGGAGTTCTTCAGATAAACGGTCCTCGACATGTTTTTGGATAGCTCTTCTTAACGGACGGGCACCGTATTCCAGATCAACACCCTCTTCCGCTACTTTTGCTTTTGCAGCATCTGTCAATTCAATAGAAAGGTCCTGCTCTTTCAAGCGTTTCGTCAATTGATCAGACATTAATGAAACGATTTCAGTCAGGTGTTTTTTCTCAAGTGAATGGAAGACGATGATTTCATCAATCCGGTTGATAAACTCCGGTCTGAACGCGCGTTTCAGTTCACCCATCACTTTATCTTTCATGTCTTTATGATTTTGCGTCTCATCTTGAACATTAAAGCCGACATATTTATTGCGTTTCAGCTCACTTGCCCCGACGTTTGACGTCATAATCAGGATCGTGTTGCGGAAATCGACTGTACGTCCTTTAGAATCCGTCAATCGCCCATCTTCAAGAACTTGCAGCAGAATATTGAAGACATCAGGGTGTGCTTTTTCAATCTCATCAAGAAGCACGACAGAGTAAGGTTTTCTTCTGACTTTCTCTGTTAATTGGCCGCCTTCATCATATCCCACATATCCCGGAGGTGAACCGACAAGTCTTGAAGTAGAGTGTTTTTCCATGTATTCCGACATATCAATTCTGATCATGGCTTCTTCATCACCGAAAATAGATTCAGCAAGTGCTCGCGCAAGCTCTGTTTTCCCCACACCTGTAGGGCCTAAGAAAATGAATGAGCCGATTGGGCGTTTAGGGTCTTTTAACCCTGCTCTTGCGCGTCTGACTGCTTTTGCAACGGCGACAACCGCTTCATCCTGGCCGATGACACGGGAGTGAAGAATGCTCTCCATATTGAGAAGCTTATCTGTTTCCGTTTGGGCGATTTTAGATACAGGCACCCCAGTCCAGCTGGCTACAACCATCGCAATATCATCAACAGTAACCTCTGAGTTTTCCTGCCCTTGCTTCTCTTTCCATGATTTTTTCGTATCCTCTACTTGCTCGCGCAAGCGCTGCTCAGTATCACGCAAGGAAGCCGCTTTTTCAAACTCTTGGCTTTGGACGGCCGCATCCTTCTCTTTACGAACCTCATCAAGCTTCTGTTCAAGCTCTTTTAAGTTAGGAGGCGTTGTAAAGGAGCGGAGTCTAACCTTCGAGCCCGCTTCGTCAATCAAGTCAATTGCTTTATCTGGAAGGAAGCGGTCAGAAATATATCTATCGGAAAGCTTAACCGCAGCTTCAATGGCATCATCAGTGATAGAAACACGGTGGTGGGCTTCATATCTGTCACGCAGACCTTGTAAAATTTGAATACTTTCATCTGCAGATGGCTGATCAACCTGGATCGGCTGAAAACGGCGTTCCAATGCTGCATCTTTTTCAATATATTTACGGTACTCATCAAGAGTCGTCGCTCCGATACATTGAAGTTCGCCGCGAGCAAGTGAAGGTTTTAAAATGTTAGACGCATCAATGGCACCCTCTGCTCCACCCGCTCCGATTAAGGTATGGAGTTCATCGATGAATAAAATGATGTTTCCTGCCTGGCGAATTTCATCCATGACTTTCTTCAGGCGATCCTCAAATTCACCGCGGTATTTTGTGCCGGCAACAACTGTTCCCATGTCTAATGTCATCACACGTTTATCACGTAAGATTTCTGGAACCTCGTTATTAATAATTTGCTGTGCCAACCCTTCCGCGATTGCCGTTTTACCTACACCTGGTTCACCAATGAGTACAGGGTTGTTTTTCGTTCTGCGGCTTAACACTTCGATCACGCGCTGAATTTCCTTGCTTCTCCCGATTACAGGATCTAGGCTGTCTTCCTTCGCAATAGCAGTTAAGTCCCTTGCCAAGCTGTCAAGCGTAGGCGTATTCGCATTGCTGTTTGTTCCTGTCGCTGATGATCCTGTTTCATTGCTTCCAAGAAGCTGGAGGACTTGCTGTCTTGCTTTATTTAAGCTGACACCAAGATTATTCAGAACTCTTGCAGCAACACCTTCTCCTTCGCGAATCAACCCAAGAAGAATATGTTCTGTTCCAACATACGAATGACCGAGTTTTCTTGCCTCATCCATTGAAAGCTCAATGACTTTCTTAGCTCTAGGAGTGTAATGAATCGTTTGGGACATTTCCTGTCCGCGACCGATCAAACTTTCAACTTCTTTTTGAATTTTATCTGAACCAAGTCCAAGCGCTTGTAGAGCTTTAGCAGCAATCCCTTCTCCTTCTCGTACCAGTCCTAATAAAATATGCTCAGTGCCAATGTTATTATGACCTAATCGAAGTGCTTCTTCCTGTGCAAGCGCCAATACTTTTTGAGCTCGTTCTGTAAATCTTCCAAACATCATATCGATTCATCCTCCTGTCTTTTCCCATTCATTTCTAAGTGAAGCCGTTCTCTGATAAGAGATGCTCTTCGAATGTCCCTTTCATTTGGACGCAAAGCGCCTCCCGAATACTGCTGTAAAAATCCTGGCTGTGTCAAAATCATTAGTTCATTAAGTATGTTGCTTGAAAGTCCTTTAATAATGCCTAGATCTATTCCTAACCGGACATCTGAAAGGCACTTTGCAGTTTCTTTCGTTTCTATCATCCGGCAATTGGACAAGACTCCGTAAGATCGATACACACGATCCTCAAGTTCAATCTTAGAGGTTTGATAAAGGGCTTCTCGGGCAGAACGTTCTTGTTCAATCAGCTGGGCAGCAACACTGTTAAGGTCATCTACAATATCCTGCTCTGACTTACCAAGCGTGATCTGATTTGAAATTTGAAAGATATTTCCTACTGCTTCGCTGCCTTCCCCATAAATTCCTCTAACAACTAAGCCTAATTGATTAATTGCCGGTATAATTCGATTTATTTGCCTAGTCAAAACCAATGCCGGCAGATGCATCATGACTGAAGCCCTTAAACCCGTACCTACATTTGTAGGACAGCTGGTTAAGTATCCTCTTTGTTCATTGAATGCATAATCAACTTTTTCTTCAATCCAGTCGTCAATCTGGTTTGCGGCTTTCATTGCTTCTAAAAGCTGAAACCCGGGAAAAAGACA
>NZ_CP026362.1:3482500-3485000 GCF_004116955.1 Bacillus vallismortis
ATCCTTAGAAAGGAGGTGATCCAGCCGCACCTTCCGATACGGCTACCTTGTTACGACTTCACCCCAATCATCTGTCCCACCTTCGGCGGCTGGCTCCTAAAAGGTTACCTCACCGACTTCGGGTGTTACAAACTCTCGTGGTGTGACGGGCGGTGTGTACAAGGCCCGGGAACGTATTCACCGCGGCATGCTGATCCGCGATTACTAGCGATTCCAGCTTCACGCAGTCGAGTTGCAGACTGCGATCCGAACTGAGAACAGATTTGTGGGATTGGCTTAACCTCGCGGTTTCGCTGCCCTTTGTTCTGTCCATTGTAGCACGTGTGTAGCCCAGGTCATAAGGGGCATGATGATTTGACGTCATCCCCACCTTCCTCCGGTTTGTCACCGGCAGTCACCTTAGAGTGCCCAACTGAATGCTGGCAACTAAGATCAAGGGTTGCGCTCGTTGCGGGACTTAACCCAACATCTCACGACACGAGCTGACGACAACCATGCACCACCTGTCACTCTGCCCCCGAAGGGGACGTCCTATCTCTAGGATTGTCAGAGGATGTCAAGACCTGGTAAGGTTCTTCGCGTTGCTTCGA
Source organism: Bacillus vallismortis (assembly GCF_004116955.1). NCBI lineage: Bacteria > Bacillati > Bacillota > Bacilli > Caryophanales > Bacillaceae > Bacillus > Bacillus vallismortis. The sequence goes on from NZ_CP026362.1 coordinate 3,483,091, forward strand.
ATTAAACCACATGCTCCACCGCTTGTGCGGGCCCCCGTCAATTCCTTTGAGTTTCAGTCTTGCGACCGTACTCCCCAGGCGGAGTGCTTAATGCGTTAGCTGCAGCACTAAGGGGCGGAAACCCCCTAACACTTAGCACTCATCGTTTACGGCGTGGACTACCAGGGTATCTAATCCTGTTCGCTCCCCACGCTTTCGCTCCTCAGCGTCAGTTACAGACCAGAGAGTCGCCTTCGCCACTGGTGTTCCTCCACATCTCTACGCATTTCACCGCTACACGTGGAATTCCACTCTCCTCTTCTGCACTCAAGTTCCCCAGTTTCCAATGACCCTCCCCGGTTGAGCCGGGGGCTTTCACATCAGACTTAAGAAACCGCCTGCGAGCCCTTTACGCCCAATAATTCCGGACAACGCTTGCCACCTACGTATTACCGCGGCTGCTGGCACGTAGTTAGCCGTGGCTTTCTGGTTAGGTACCGTCAAGGTGCCGCCCTATTCGAACGGCACTTGTTCTTCCCTAACAACAGAGCTTTACGATCCGAAAACCTTCATCACTCACGCGGCGTTGCTCCGTCAGACTTTCGTCCATTGCGGAAGATTCCCTACTGCTGCCTCCCGTAGGAGTCTGGGCCGTGTCTCAGTCCCAGTGTGGCCGATCACCCTCTCAGGTCGGCTACGCATCGTTGCCTTGGTGAGCCATTACCTCACCAACTAGCTAATGCGCCGCGGGTCCATCTGTAAGTGGTAGCCGAAGCCACCTTTTATGTTTGAACCATGCGGTTCAAACAAGCATCCGGTATTAGCCCCGGTTTCCCGGAGTTATCCCAGTCTTACAGGCAGGTTACCCACGTGTTACTCACCCGTCCGCCGCTAACATCAGGGAGCAAGCTCCCATCTGTCCGCTCGACTTGCATGTATTAGGCACGCCGCCAGCGTTCGTCCTGAGCCAGGATCAAACTCTCCGATAAAAAGTTTGACTGACTACGCACATCACTGTGCGATTTATAAAAAATGAATTAACAGGTACGTTTTGTCTTGTTTAGTTTTCAAAGATCATTTTGTTTGTGCGCTTTGTTAAAGCAACTTTATTAGTATATAACGTTACTTCTTCAAAGTCAACAACTTTTTTTAAAAACATTTGGTGGAGCCTAGCGGGATCGAACCGCTGACCTCCTGCGTGCAAAGCAGGCGCTCTCCCAGCTGAGCTAAGGCCCCATTGAAATGGTCGGGAAGACAGGATTCGAACCTGCGACCCCATGGTCCCAAACCATGTGCTCTACCAAGCTGAGCTACTTCCCGATTGTCTATTCCATTAAAATAATGGCGCGCCCGAGAGGAGTCGAACCCCTAACCTTTTGATCCGTAGTCAAACGCTCTATCCAATTGAGCTACGGGCGCAAAATTTAATGCCGAGGGCCGGACTTGAACCGGCACGGTAGTCACCTACCGCAGGATTTTAAGTCCTGTGTGTCTGCCAATTCCACCACCCCGGCGTGGATGGTATAGTTGGAGCGGAAGACGGGATTCGAACCCGCGACCCCCACCTTGGCAAGGTGGTGTTCTACCACTGAACTACTTCCGCAGACAGGATGTCCAGTTTTGATAACTGTTATCCTATATAATGCGGGTGAAGGGACTTGAACCCCCACGTCATAAAGACACTAGATCCTAAGTCTAGCGCGTCTGCCAATTCCGCCACACCCGCGTAAAAATGGTGAGCCATGAAGGACTCGAACCTTCGACCCTCTGATTAAAAGTCAGATGCTCTACCAACTGAGCTAATGGCTCTTCTTAGAAGAGACTTGAGTATTATATCATATAAAAGTGGTGCCGGCAAGAGGACTTGAACCCCCAACCTACTGATTACAAGTCAGTTGCTCTACCAATTGAGCTACACCGGCAAAATGGTG
>NZ_CP026362.1:3487500-3545000 GCF_004116955.1 Bacillus vallismortis
TGTTACCTGAACTTCACCCTGGACATGGGTAGATCACCTGGTTTCGGGTCTACGACCACGTACTCATGCGCCCTATTCAGACTCGCTTTCGCTGCGGCTCCGCATCTTCTGCTTAACCTTGCACGGGATCGTAACTCGCCGGTTCATTCTACAAAAGGCACGCCATCACCCGTTAACGGGCTCTGACTACTTGTAGGCACACGGTTTCAGGATCTCTTTCACTCCCCTTCCGGGGTGCTTTTCACCTTTCCCTCACGGTACTGGTTCACTATCGGTCACTAGGGAGTATTTAGCCTTGGGAGATGGTCCTCCCGGATTCCGACGGAATTTCACGTGTTCCGCCGTACTCAGGATCCACTCAGGAGAGAACGAAGTTTTGACTACAGGGCTGTTACCTCCTATGGCGGGCCTTTCCAGACCTCTTCATCTACCTCGTTCCTTTGTAACTCCGTACAGAGTGTCCTACAACCCCAAGAGGCAAGCCTCTTGGTTTGGGCTAATCCCGTTTCGCTCGCCGCTACTCAGGGAATCGCATTTGCTTTCTCTTCCTCCGGGTACTTAGATGTTTCAGTTCCCCGGGTCTGCCTTCTCATATCCTATGAATTCAGATATGGATACCACTCCATTACGAGTGGTGGGTTTCCCCATTCGGAAATCTCCGGATCAAAGCTTGCTTACAGCTCCCCGAAGCATATCGGTGTTCGTCCCGTCCTTCATCGGCTCCTAGTGCCAAGGCATCCACCGTGCGCCCTTTCTAACTTAACCGTTAAAAAGAATCACTATGTGATATCTTGTCTTACTAATTGAATGTGATGTCTACTGTTATCTAGTTTTCAAAGAACACGTTTCGAAGGAATGATCCTTCAAAACTAAACAAGACAGGGAACGTTCTGTTTATAAGACCCAAGGTCTTATATTCCGTAATATATCCTTAGAAAGGAGGTGATCCAGCCGCACCTTCCGATACGGCTACCTTGTTACGACTTCACCCCAATCATCTGTCCCACCTTCGGCGGCTGGCTCCTAAAAGGTTACCTCACCGACTTCGGGTGTTACAAACTCTCGTGGTGTGACGGGCGGTGTGTACAAGGCCCGGGAACGTATTCACCGCGGCATGCTGATCCGCGATTACTAGCGATTCCAGCTTCACGCAGTCGAGTTGCAGACTGCGATCCGAACTGAGAACAGATTTGTGGGATTGGCTTAACCTCGCGGTTTCGCTGCCCTTTGTTCTGTCCATTGTAGCACGTGTGTAGCCCAGGTCATAAGGGGCATGATGATTTGACGTCATCCCCACCTTCCTCCGGTTTGTCACCGGCAGTCACCTTAGAGTGCCCAACTGAATGCTGGCAACTAAGATCAAGGGTTGCGCTCGTTGCGGGACTTAACCCAACATCTCACGACACGAGCTGACGACAACCATGCACCACCTGTCACTCTGCCCCCGAAGGGGACGTCCTATCTCTAGGATTGTCAGAGGATGTCAAGACCTGGTAAGGTTCTTCGCGTTGCTTCGAATTAAACCACATGCTCCACCGCTTGTGCGGGCCCCCGTCAATTCCTTTGAGTTTCAGTCTTGCGACCGTACTCCCCAGGCGGAGTGCTTAATGCGTTAGCTGCAGCACTAAGGGGCGGAAACCCCCTAACACTTAGCACTCATCGTTTACGGCGTGGACTACCAGGGTATCTAATCCTGTTCGCTCCCCACGCTTTCGCTCCTCAGCGTCAGTTACAGACCAGAGAGTCGCCTTCGCCACTGGTGTTCCTCCACATCTCTACGCATTTCACCGCTACACGTGGAATTCCACTCTCCTCTTCTGCACTCAAGTTCCCCAGTTTCCAATGACCCTCCCCGGTTGAGCCGGGGGCTTTCACATCAGACTTAAGAAACCGCCTGCGAGCCCTTTACGCCCAATAATTCCGGACAACGCTTGCCACCTACGTATTACCGCGGCTGCTGGCACGTAGTTAGCCGTGGCTTTCTGGTTAGGTACCGTCAAGGTGCCGCCCTATTTGAACGGCACTTGTTCTTCCCTAACAACAGAGCTTTACGATCCGAAAACCTTCATCACTCACGCGGCGTTGCTCCGTCAGACTTTCGTCCATTGCGGAAGATTCCCTACTGCTGCCTCCCGTAGGAGTCTGGGCCGTGTCTCAGTCCCAGTGTGGCCGATCACCCTCTCAGGTCGGCTACGCATCGTTGCCTTGGTGAGCCATTACCTCACCAACTAGCTAATGCGCCGCGGGTCCATCTGTAAGTGGTAGCCGAAGCCACCTTTTATGTTTGAACCATGCGGTTCAAACAAGCATCCGGTATTAGCCCCGGTTTCCCGGAGTTATCCCAGTCTTACAGGCAGGTTACCCACGTGTTACTCACCCGTCCGCCGCTAACATCAGGGAGCAAGCTCCCATCTGTCCGCTCGACTTGCATGTATTAGGCACGCCGCCAGCGTTCGTCCTGAGCCAGGATCAAACTCTCCGATAAAAGTTTGACTGACTACGCACATCGCTGTGCGATTTATAAAAAATGAATTAACAGGTACGTTTTGTCTTGTTTAGTTTTCAAAGATCATTTTGTTTGTCGACTTCGTTTAAGCGACTTTATTATTATAACTCGCTGACTCAGTGAAGTCAATAACTTTTTTGAATTTCTTTTTTGGTCATTGCCTTGTTTAGCGGCAACGAATAATAATATACCACCTTGTAAATAATAGTGCAATAGTTTTTTTGAAGAAATACTTAAGAATTTAAAAAGAGCGGCATCCTTTCACTTGAAGGATGCCGCTCTTCTTTATTAGCGCTGTCTCATTTGCGGGAATAACAGCACATCGCGAATAGAAGGTGCATTCGTCAGCAGCATAACCAGACGGTCGATACCAATTCCTAAGCCTCCTGTTGGCGGCATGCCGTATTCCAGAGCTTCAACAAAGTCTTCATCCATTAAATGAGCTTCATCGTTACCAGCTTCACGTTCTTTTAATTGCTCTTCAAAACGTTCTCTTTGATCAATAGGATCATTCAGCTCTGTAAACGCGTTTGCATGTTCACGGCCAACGATAAACAGTTCAAAACGATCTGTAAAACGCGGGTCCTCTGGATTTTTCTTGGCTAGAGGAGAGATTTCTACAGGATGTCCGTAAATAAACGTTGGCTGAATCAGCGTTTCTTCGATTTTTTGTTCGAAGAATTCGTTGATGATATGGCCTACCGTCATAGAATCTTTTATCTCTACGCCATGTTCTTTTGCGTATTCACGCGCTTGTTGAACATTAACCTCTTCCCAGAAATCAACACCAGTCGCTTCTTTGACTGCGTCAACCATATGGATTCTTTTCCATTCAGGTTTAAGGTCGATTTGTTCTTCACCGTATTGGATCGTAGTCGTACCAAGCACTTCTTGGGCAATATGAGCAACGAGGTTTTCAGTTAAGCTCATGATATCTTTATAGTCCGCATATGCTTCATATAACTCAATCATCGTGAATTCAGGGTTATGGCGTGTAGAGACACCTTCATTACGGAAAACACGGCCGATTTCATAAACCTTTTCTAATCCGCCGACAATCAGACGTTTTAGGTGCAGTTCAATTGCAATACGCATGTAGAGCGGAATATCCAATGCATTGTGATGGGTGATAAACGGGCGTGCAGAAGCGCCCCCAGGAATGCTATGCATTGTCGGTGTTTCTACTTCTAAGTATCCGTGATCATCAAGGTATCTTCTCATAGCTTGAATGATCTTGCTTCGTGCGATGAACGTATGTTTGCTGTCTGGATTTACGATAAGATCCAGATAGCGCTGGCGGTAGCGCTGCTCAACGTCTTTTAAACCATGGTATTTGTCAGGAAGCGGACGAAGCGCTTTTGTCAGCAATTCAAAAGAAGTTGCTTTAACAGACAATTCGCCTACATTTGTTTTGAAGACTTTTCCGGTTACACCGATAAGATCCCCGAGGTCAGAAGACTTGAAGATTTCGTATTGGTCATCACCGACACTGTCTTTTCGTACATAGATTTGGATTTGGCCTTCTAAGTCCTGAAGATGGGCAAAACCAGCTTTTCCTTTACCTCGTTTTGTCATCATGCGGCCTGCGATTGTGACTTCAATCGCTTTTTCTTCTAACTCTTCTTTGGTTAGTTCTTGATATGCTGAAATAACTTCCTGAGATTGATGAGTTCTTTCAAAACGTGCGCCGAACGGATCAATGCCGTTATCTCTCAGCTGGTTCATTTTATCGCGTCTGACTTGCAGCTGGTCATTCAATTCTTCATGGTTTTGCTCTTCTTGACTCATTGTTATCACTCCATTACAGATATTGTTTCATGAAAAAAGCAGAAAAACTGCCAGCATAAAACTGGCAGTGAGCAGCAAATAGAGGTGAGTATTATCCTACTTTTGCGTTTTGAAGCTCTTTTGCCTCAACTTCAACAGTAAATGCATCTAAAAGCTGCACAACCTCTTCTCTTGTCTCGCAATGATTGATGTCATTACGAACATTCGCATTGCCTCTTACGCCTTTCAGATACCATGCAGCGTGCTTTCTCATTTCTCTTACCGCTACGTTTTCACCTTTTAAGTCAATCAGGCGGTCAAGGTGCAGTTTGCATACAGCCATCTTTTCGCGTACTTGCGGCTCTTCTTTCAATTCACCTGTTTCAAGGTACTGAACCGTACGGTAAATCATCCACGGATTGCCCAATGCAGCGCGACCAATCATGACACCGTCTACTCCTGTTTCATCGAGCATACGCTTTGCATCCTGCGGCGTCTTAACATCGCCGTTTCCGATAACCGGAATTGATACTGATTGTTTTACTTCTTTAATGATGTCCCAGTTTGCGGTTCCTTCGTACATCTGAACTCTTGTACGGCCGTGGAGCGCAACTGCTTTTCCGCCGGCACGTTCTACAGCCTGTGCGTTTTTCACTGCGAAAATGTGGTCTTCATCCCAGCCCATTCTCATTTTTACTGTAACTGGTTTATCAACGGCATCCACTACTGCAGAAACCATTTCGTAAATCTTATCAGGATCGAGAAGCCATTTCGCTCCCGCGTCACATTTTGTAATCTTCGGTACAGGGCATCCCATATTAATATCAATAATATCAGCAGTTGTGTTTTGGTCTACAAACTTCGCCGCTTCCACAAGGGTTTCCTTTTTTCCTCCAAAGATTTGAAGGCTGAGCGGTTTTTCGCGTTCATCAATGTAAAGCATCCCCATGGTTCTTGCATTGTTGTAAAGGATCGCTTTGTCACTGACCATTTCAGCGCATACCAACCCAGCACCGAATTCCTTTACAGTCAACCTGAATGCCGAGTTGCAGACACCAGCCATCGGAGCAAGGACAACCCGGTTTTTCAATTGAATATCTCCGATTTTAAACATATTTGACCTCCCTTCATCATTTGTTATCTTTTTCTGACGGCGCTAATTCGTCCACGCTTATATTTAAAACATCTGCTGCACCTTGAATGATGTCAGCTGATGGCAATCGGTTTCCGCGTTCAATTTCGCCGAGAATAGAAACTGATATACCTAATGCTTTTGCAAATCCTTCTTGAGTATAACCTTTCAGCTTTCTGAATGCACGAATTCGTCTACCCCAGATATCTGCTTCCATACTCTTACACCTTCTTGGTCTGTTTCCGCGCTTATTGCCTCTTCTTCAACCTGCTGGCAAATCTCCGCGAGCGGCACAAGGACAAACAAACGCTCATACATTCTCGGATGCGGAACAATTAGTTGCTCTGTTTCAATATTTTCACGATTAAACAGCAAAATGTCAAGGTCTGCCGTCCGCGGTCCCCATCTTACTTCCCTTGTTCTGCCTAACTCATATTCTATATGCTGTGTCAGTTCTAGAAGTTCAAAAGGGTTCAGCGATGTCGTGATTTCAACAGCCATATTCAAGAATTCAGCTTGATCTTCGTATCCGACCGGATCAGTTTCGTAAATAGAGGATACTTTAGTAACTGTCACCTCATCATGTTGATGCAACAATGTCACCGCTCGCCTTAAATACTTTTCTTTATCTCCAATGTTCGACCCAAGCGCAATATAAGCTATATTGTTCATGATTTTTTTCTCGTGATTTCAATCGCTACTGATTTATAGTGTCCGGGAATTGGCGGATCGGGCTTAATGACTTTCACAGTACATTGCTTTACTGGCTTAAATTTGTTAAGGACAGATTCAGCAATACGTTCCGCCAGTGTTTCCACCAATTTCACAGGTTCCCCTTCTACGATATCTTTACATACGTGATAGAGCTCAGCGTAGTTGATCGTTTCCTCAAGGTCGTCTGTTTGTCCGGCTTTGCTTAAATCCAGCTCAGCGGTTAGATCAACTTTAAACCGCTGACCAAGCTTGTTTTCCTCTTTGAACACACCGTGATATCCGTAAAACTCCATTCCTTCTACATAGACTTTATCCATGGTGCTTCCCTCCCTTATTCAGCATTGCGTCCATCATTTTCGCCATTCTGGCAATTTGTTTTACATCATGGACCCTGACGATGTCGCAGCCTTTTTGAATCCCGAGACACACAGTTGCACCTGTGCCCTCAGTCCGCTCCTCAGGCGGAAGATCCAACACACGTCCGATGAATCTTTTTCGGGAGGTTGCCAAAAGAACCGGATACCCCAGCCCGCTGAAAATCTCGAGTTTGTTCATCACTGCCAAATTATCGTGATAGGTTTTCGCGAAACCAATTCCGGGATCAAGAATAATGTTCTTCTCCTCCACACCGGCCTCAACAGCGATTTTCACACTCTCCAATAAGTCCGATAACATATCCGGCAATAAGTCATTGTAATTCCTCTCTGGGCGGTTATGCATGAGAACAATCGGTACGTTGTGTTCGGCTGCAACAGATGCCATCTTTGGGTCATGTTTCGCTCCCCAAATATCATTGATGATAGATGCGCCGGCTTTAACAGCTTCATCTGCGACAGAAGCCTTGTACGTATCTACAGAAATCGGCACGCCCAGTTCTTTTGTGATACGCTCAATCACAGGAATCACTCTGGACATTTCCTCATCCTCTGACACATACTCGGCGCCGGGTCTTGTGGATTCTCCTCCGATGTCAATGATATGGGCACCGTCATCGATCATCTCTTTCGCGTGCAGCAACGCCTTGTCCAAGCTGTCATATTTTCCGCCGTCCGAGAAAGAGTCAGGCGTTACGTTTAAAATCCCCATCACCAGTGTCTTCTCGTTATATGATAAAGCGCTGGGCTTGGTGTGGATTACTTGTGTTTGGTCTATTGTTTGCTGCGCCATTCTCTTCCCCTCTTTTCATGAATCATGTTCTTTATTTCTTTTTTGTAAAGCATTTGAAGTGCAGAGAACGCTTCTCCGCTTCGGCCCGCATAGTTTGCATTTTCTATTTTAGTAAATGGGATGATTTCCAGAACCGAGTTTGTCATCCACGCTTCATCAGCTGCCAAAAGAGCTTCCAGCGCGTATCGGCCCGTTTTGAGCTCCAGTCCTAATTTCTTTGCATTTTCAATGACAAAACGTCTCGTGACGCCGTCCAGAATACCTGTATCAATCGACGGAGTATAAATGCAGCTGCCTTTTCTCCAGAAAACATTTGATATGATGCCTTCTGCAACAGCTCCATCGTCCGTCAAGAAAATCCCTTCGATACGCGGATCATTTCCGATTTCCCTTTTCGCATACATATTATTTAAATAATGATGAGATTTTAATCGGAACGGGCCCTCTGGTGTGTTTCTCCTTATTGATAAAACCTTACCTTCTTTTTGCATAGGAAGGCTTTCTGGGTTCAGCTGGTTCACAATACATAAAACAGTGGGGCTATCGTAAGTCTGGGCAACAAAGCCTTTATCGCTGATGCCGGCTGATATGTTCAATCTGACGCGGGCATCGCCATCCCTGATATCATTCAGCCAAAGCAGCTTGTCCAGCATCTCAAGAACCTCATGCTTTGAAACAGTATATTCGATTTGCAGATCTAAGAGCGCACGCTCAAGCCTTTCTATATGCCAATCAAGTAAAAACGGACACCCTTCGTAGAGCCTGAAGGTTTCGAAAACACCGATCCCATATAAAAAACCATGGTCAAAAGGAGAAAGAACTGCATCTTTCTCCTCTATATACCGGCCGTTAACATATATCATCACGCAATAACTTCCTTGCGGTATGTCTCAATGAAATTTCTGAGCATTTCTTTCCCAAATGAGGTCATAATGGATTCCGGGTGAAATTGCACGCCCTCAATCGGGAGGTCATTGTGGCGAATGGCCATGATTTCTCCTTCTTTCGTTTGTGCTGTTACTGTAAAACAGCTTGGCAGTGTCTCAGGTTTTACGATTAGCGAGTGATAACGAGTCGCAACAAGGGGATTTTTCAAACCTTCAAAGATTGTCTTGCCGTCATGCTCGATATTCGAGGTTTTTCCGTGCATCAGCCGCTCTGCTCTCACCACGTCACCGCCAAACACTTGTGCGATGGACTGATGTCCGAGACAAACACCGAAAATGGGGATTCTTCCTGCAAAATGTTTAATTGCTTCTAGGCTAATCCCTGCCTCATCGGGGCTGCACGGTCCGGGTGAAATCATCAGAAAATCCGGAGAAAGATCTTCAATTTCTTCGATCGTAATGTCGTCATTGCGTTTCACAATCAATTCTTCCCCAAGCTCGCCTAAATACTGCACCAAGTTGTACGTGAATGAATCGTAGTTATCAATCATTAAAATCATGTCTCAGCTCTCCTCATCTCATTTTTGGTCTCTTCTTTGCTCAGCTCTAACGCCTTTTGCATCGCAAAAGCTTTTTTGAATGATTCCCTGTATTCGTGCTTTGGAACAGAATCAATCACAACTCCTGCGCCGGACTGCATGAATGCCTGCCCTCCGGTTGCATAAATGGTTCGGATGACGATATTAAAATGAAGATCGTTGTTATATCCAAACCACCCTATAGATCCAGTATAAAGCCCGCGGCGTGTCGGCTCAAGTTCTTCTATAATTTCCATCGTTCTTACTTTGGGAGCACCTGTAATGGTTCCTCCGGGAAATAAGGCATGAATAATATCTACAGCATCGTACCCATCCTGCAGTTCCCCTTGAACGTTAGATACGATGTGCATCACATGCGAGTATTTTTCGATGGCCATAAACTCGTTCACGTTCACAGACCCGTACCTTGATACTCTCCCTAAATCATTTCGCTCAAGATCAACCAGCATGACATGTTCAGCGCGTTCTTTTTCATTGTGGATCAATTCGTTTGCGAGCGCCTTATCTTCTTCATCGGTTTTCCCTCTTGAACGGGTGCCTGCAATCGGTCTCGTCTCTAATCGTTTCCCCTTTTTGCTGACAAGAAGTTCAGGCGATCCGCAAATGATCTGGAAATCAGGTGTCTCTAAATAAGCCATATAAGGAGAAGGATTTACTTCTCTCAGGGTTTTGTAAACTTGATATGGGTGGGCAGACAGTGACTGTGACTGCCTTACTGATAGATTAACCTGAAACACATCTCCGCTGGCGATGTATTGTTTGATTTTCTCTACAGCCTGCGAGAATCCATCCTCAGTAAATGGCGCCGCGAAGGAACCGTCCGTTTCATGCTTTATCTCTCGCGAAGGAATAGCCGGAAGCTCAGTCAGCCACATCTGTTCCAGCCCAGATAACTTCGCGTCTGCGGATGCGCGATCAGAATCATTAACATGAGTAATCAGCCACAGAGACTCTTCTTGATGGTCATAAACTGCTATATCATCAAATACAAGAAAATAAATATCTGGCGTTTCCAAATCATCTAGTGACAGCATTTTAAAATTTTCAATGTAACGTGCGTAATCATAGCTGAGGAAACCGATTGCCCCGCCTTGAAAATCCGGAAGCTCGTGATTTGTTTCTGTTTCCAGCGTTTTAAACCAGCTGTGGAAGGCGCGTAATGGGTCACCTTCTTTAAACAGTATCTCATCACCATGCTTAATAGTCGTCATCCCGTCTTTTCCTTTTACAGTCGCAATTGGATCAAGACCGGCTATACTGTATCTGCCGCCTCTCGCGCTTTCAAGCAGCACATGATGTTTTTTGGTTTGTGCAAGTTTCTCAAATTGTTGTAAGAATGAGTCTTTTAGAAAAGGTACTTTTTTGCCTGCCGGTCTGCGTTGTGCCATTTATATCATTCCTCTATTTTCTTTTTTGCTTGATTTTTATTGTAAAGCAATCTTGTTGGTGAAAAAAGTGAATTTCTCTTCCAAGAATATCATTCGAAACAGACACGGCATATTTGATGCAGAAATAAAAAAACTCCCGGCAGGCCGGGAGTTTGGCTTTTTAATCGAATTGATACAGCGGCGTGCTCAGATAACGTTCGCCGTTACTTGGAATGACGGCCAATACTTTTTTGCCTTTTCCAAGCTTTTTCGCTACTTGAAGAGCAGCATAAATTGCCGCGCCTGATGAGATGCCTCCGAGAATTCCTTCTTCACGTGCAGCTCTGCGTGCATATTCGAATGCCTCTTCATTCTTTACAGGGAAGATTTCATCGTATACTTCTGTGTTTAAGATGTCCGGCACAAATCCAGCCCCGATTCCCTGGATTTTGTGGGGGCCTGGTTTTCCTCCTGAAAGAACAGGAGAGTCTGACGGTTCAACAGCGTAAATTTTGATGGAAGGGTATGCTTCCTTCAGAACCTCGCCCGCTCCTGTAATTGTTCCACCGGTGCCGATACCGGCTACAAATGCATCAAGCTGGTCATCGCCAAATTGCTGAACGATTTCTTTACCCGTTGTTTGGCGGTGAATTTCTGGATTAGAAGGGTTATTAAACTGTTGCGGCACAAAGTACCCGTGCTTTTCAGCAAGCTCTTCAGCTTTCTTAATGGCACCTTTCATTCCTTCCGCACCCGGAGTCAGCACAAGCTCAGCACCATATGCGCGAAGAAGGTTGCGGCGCTCCATGCTCATTGTATCAGGCATAACCAATATGGCTTTTAATCCTTTAGCAGCAGCAACCATCGCAAGCCCGATTCCGGTATTTCCGCTTGTCGGTTCAATGATTGTGTCACCAGCTTTTAATTTCCCTTCTCTTTCAGCGGCTTCAATCATGGCTAATCCGATACGGTCTTTTACACTGCTTCCAGGGTTCATGTATTCAAGCTTTAGATATACATCTGCGCTATTCTCATCTGCAAGGCGATTTAATTTAACGATTGGCGTATTCCCTATTAATTCAGTAATGGAGTTTGCTACACGTACCATTCTCGACACCTCAATTTCCGACTATTTGTATTGGTATTATGTATATAATCTATCAATTTCAAAATTTTTTGTCAATCACTTAGTACTTTTTTCCCCATAAAACCAAGATACATCGGCTTCTTTCCAAAGCGTTTTGACTGTCGCTTTATCACCTAACTGATCCATTGCGATTTGCCGTCTGATCTGATCCTTCACTTCATCATATGAGAATGTTCTCGCCTTTAGTTTTTCTTTCAGCTGAATAACGGCGTATCCGTTACTTACCTTTATCGGTTCGTCAGACCATTCATCCTCTTTAATTGTTTTTGCTTCTTCAATGTATGCTGACGGAATGTTGGCTGATGCTTCTGTGACAAAGCCTAAATCTCCGCCGTATGGTGATGTGTATCTGTCTGCAGACCTTTCCGCCGCTACAGCTTCAAAGCTTGAGCCGCCTTTCAGCTCTTTCAGGACTTCTCTCGCTTCTTCTTCATCTTTTACCACAATGTGACGAATTCGATACGAATCATCAAACTGATACAGCTCTTTATTTTTATTGTAGAATGATTTCATTTCTTTATTAGAAATATCAATATCCTTTGTTAACAGTTCCTCAAGGAGAATATTATAACGAATTTGGTCTTTCCACTCTTTTTCTGTTGTACGTTCGTCTTCGTAAAAAGAATTGTTAACCGCCTTAATCAACAAAAACTCACGATCAATTTCGTTTTTAGACACTTTGAGATTGTTCTTTTTGGCGAGCTGCTCAACGACTCGGGCATTGATCATATCTTCAAGTGTCGACTTTCCATATTGATCTTCCATTTCTTTCAGCCACTCTTGTCTCGTCACGCTTTTGCTTCCGACAGTCGCAATAGACTCCCCGGATGGCGATGCGCCGGCTTGGGATTTCGTCAGCGTATATGCAACGGCAATACAGCAAACCAACAGCGCCCCTAAAATAACGGTCCACATTGTTCTTGATTTCAAACCTGCTTTCAGCTCCTTTATTGAAATGTAAAAAACCCGCTAAAGAGCTTAGCGGGTAGTTTGGTCACGAAGCCCTTCCAGCTCTTCTTTTGTAAATAAGTACTTTTCATTACAAAAATGGCATACTGCTTCGGCTTGTCCATCTTCTTCTATCATATCTTGTATTTCTTTTTTGCCTAGCCCTAAAATGGCTGTTTCAAAACGTTCTTTTGAACAAGAACAATGGAATTGAACAGGCATCGTTTCCAAAATCTCAGGCTTCTCGCCTAGAACTTCTTCTAAAATTTCTTCTGGTGTCAGTCCTTTTTGGATGAGCTTTGAAATCGGCTCTACTTGGGATAGACGTTCTTCAATTTTTGTGATGGTTTCATCATCTGTTCCCGGCATAAGCTGAATAATAAAGCCGCCCGCCGCAAGAATGGTATTATCAGGATTCACGAGCACACCGACGCCTACCGATGAAGGAACCTGCTCAGATGACACAAGATAGTAGGTGAAATCATCTCCCAATTCTCCTGAAACAATTTCTGTTTGTCCTGTAAAGAACTCGCGCAATCCTAAATCTTTTACGACACTTAACGTTCCGCTTGTTCCAACCGCACGTCTGACATCAAGCTTGCCTTGTTCATTTAAATCAAAATGAACTTGCGGGTTAGAGACGTATGCTCTGACTTCTCCTTTTGCGTTAGCATCAGCTACAATAGCACCGATCGGGCCTCCGCCCTCGATTTTCACTGTCAGCTTATCTTCGCCCTTCAGCATAGCGCCGAGCATAAGCGAAGCTGTCATTGTACGGCCCAGTGCGGCGGATGCTGTCGGCCACGTGCCATGTCGTTTTTGTCCTTCGTTTACCATATCAGTTGTTCTCGCTGCATAAGCGCGCACTTTTCCGTCATACGCAAGTGCTTTTATTAAATAATCCATTCCAAAACCTCCTATACACTTCCTACGCGGTTTCGTTCATAAATCAATTCCAGCCCTTTTAAAGTCAAGAATGGATCTACGATATCTATGCAATCTGATTCATTTGCAATGAGCGACGCAAGGCCTCCGGTCGCAATGACCTTTGGTTCCTGTTTTGCCTGCCATTTCATTCGCTTTACAATTCCTTCTACTTGTCCGACATAGCCAAATAAAATTCCAGATTGCATCGCGCTAACCGTGTTTTTTCCAATAATATTGTCAGGCCGGGTGATTTCGATACGAGGAAGCTTTGCCGCACGCGAATAAAGCGCCTCTGTTGAAATCGTAATCCCAGGAGCAATTGCTCCGCCCATATATTGTTTGTTTTCATCAATATAGCAATACGTTGTGGCAGTTCCAAAATCAACGACAATTAACGGATTGCCGTATAGATGTATCGCAGCAACTGCATTTACGATTCTGTCTGCTCCCACTTCTTTAGGATTGTCATATTTTATATTCAAACCTGTTTTCATACCCGGTCCGACAATTTGCGGCTCGATATGAAAGTATTTTGTGCACATTCTTTCTAACGCAAACATAATTGGCGGCACAACAGATGAAATAATAATGCCATCTATCTGTTCAAACATAAGCCCGGAATGCTCAAATAAAGAGCGTAAAATCATTCCAAACTCATCTTCTGTTTTATGCCTGCTTGTCTCTATACGCCAGTGATATTCTAATTTCCCATCATGATATACACCAAGTACAGTATTGGTGTTCCCCACATCGATAACCAGTAACAACCTCTATCACCACTTTTGAATAGTTTCTCTACTTTACTTTTTACAAACATTCTACAATACCATACACGATCAGCGGCTTATTTGTAAACAAAACGATACCAGAACTGGATGATTGTAAAAGCCGCGACCTAACTGATGATTTACATAAAAAAACTGCCGGCGTCAGCCGGCAGTTTTTAGAAAGAAAGCGAATTACTCTGTTGTATCGTCTTTCTTTTCTTCTGTTTTTGTCAGAATGTTTACTTTCACGTCATCGTTCTTCTCTTCATCAGAGAAATTGCGTTCAGGTAACGATCCATGATCGACAAGATGTTTGATTTGTTCAGCATCCAGTGTTTCAACTTTCAGAAGCGTTTGAGCAATCAATTCAAGCTTGTCACGATTTTCAGTCAGGATTTGTTTCGCGCGCTCATAACATTCTTTAATGATACGCTGAATTTCCTGGTCAATTTCGTAAGCGATTTGATCACTGTAGTTCTGTTCGTTGTTGAAATCACGGCCTAAGAATACTTGGCCGCCCTGAGACTGTCCAAATTGCAACGGACCCAGTTTTTCTGACATACCGAATTCTGTAACCATTCGTCTTGCAATATTCGTCGCACGCTGGAAGTCATTGTGCGCCCCTGTGCTGACTTCACCGAAGATGATTTCTTCAGCGACACGCCCGCCCAAGAGGCCGACAATTTTATCAAGCAGCTCCGGCTTTGTCTGGAAGTAACGGTCTTCTCTTGGAAGCATAACAGCATAACCGCCAGCCTGGCCCCGAGGAACAATCGTTACTTTATGAACCATATCAGCCTCATCTAAAACGAGTCCGATCACGGTGTGTCCGCCTTCGTGATAAGCCACGATATTGCGTTCTTTTTTGGAGATGACGCGGCTTTTCTTAGCAGGTCCGGCAATTACGCGGTCCGTCGCTTCGTCAATATCACGCGCATCGATTTTTTTCTTGTTTTGACGAGCCGCCACAAGAGCAGCTTCATTCAAAAGATTTTCTAAGTCAGCGCCTGAGAATCCAGGTGTTCTCATGGCGATTGATTTCAAGTTAACCGTTTCGTCCAGCGGTTTATTTCTCGCATGGACTTTCAATACAGCTTCACGGCCAATGACATCTGGGCGGTCCACTGTGATTTGACGGTCAAAACGTCCCGGACGAAGTAAGGCTGGGTCCAAGATGTCCGCACGGTTCGTCGCAGCAATGATGATGATTCCTTCATTGGCGCTGAATCCGTCCATTTCAACAAGCAATTGGTTTAGCGTCTGTTCACGTTCATCGTGTCCGCCGCCGAGACCCGCTCCACGCTGGCGTCCGACTGCGTCAATCTCATCAATGAAAATCAAACAAGGCGCATTCTTTTTCGCATTTTCAAACAAGTCACGCACACGGGAAGCACCGACACCTACAAACATTTCAACGAAATCAGATCCGCTGATGCTGAAGAAAGGTACGCCAGCTTCACCCGCACAAGCTTTGGCAAGCAATGTTTTACCGGTACCCGGAGGTCCGACTAACAGCACGCCTTTTGGTATTCTTGCGCCAAGTTCGGCAAACTTGCGGGGATCTTTCAGAAAGTCAACAACTTCAACGAGTTCTTGTTTTTCTTCGTCAGCCCCTGCAACGTCTTTAAATTTGACGCGTTTCTTTTCCTCTGTATACAGCTTCGCCTTGCTCTTCCCAAAGTTCATGACACGGCTGCCGCCGCCTTGAGCCTGATTGAGCAGGAAGAAAAACAGAATAAAGATAATGACAAACGGGATGATGGTCGTCAAGAACGTCACCCAACCGCTTGTTTCTTGAGCGGGCTCAACCTTTACGTCTGTCTTTTTCAAAGCATTAAATATCTGGTCTGCTCCCTTTCCTTCAGGAACATGAGTCAAGAAGTATTGATCTTTGTCGTAGTTTTTCAGCTGCCCTTTTACCTCATAAACACCTCTGACAGGCTGAACCGATACGCTATCAACTTTCCCGTCATCCAGGTTTTTGATAAACGTACTGTACGACATATTTTCTGTTTTCGGATTTGAGGTCTGGAAGTAGCTCACAACCCCGATTACTACTAATAAAATAAGTAAATAAAAAATGGTATTACGGAAGACCCGATTCATTCCTTACCTCCTCCCACAGTAAGCACAACTATGTTCAATAGTACCATAGAAAATCATTCCAATACAAACAATAACCATCTCGGAAGCAGGCTGCCGATCAGCTTTCATAAACTGCCGGTTTTAACACTCCGATATAAGGCAGATTGCGATAGCGCTCAGCATAATCAAGTCCGTAACCCACTACAAACGCGTCAGGAACTTCAAAGCCTACAAAGTCTGCTTTAATGTCCGCTTTTCTTCCGCTCGGTTTATCCAAAAGGGTAACAATCTTAATTGATTTTGCTTTACGGTATCGGAAGAGCTCTACTAGATAACTTAAGGTTAACCCACTGTCGATGATATCTTCAATAATTAAGATGTCCCGGCCCTCTACAGATGTATCCAAATCTTTGATGATTTTTACTTCTCCAGAAGAAACCGTGGAGTTTCCGTAGCTTGATACATCCATGAAATCCATTTCCAAATATGTATCAATATGTTTGATAAGATCCGCCATAAAAGGAAGCGCTCCTTTTAACACGCCGATTGCCAACGGAAATGTATCTTGATACTCGCTTGTTAGTTCTGCGCCTAACTCTTTTACTTTCTCTTGTATCTCTTCCTCAGAGATCAGTACTTTCTCGATATCATGTTTCATCATGATTTTGCTTGCCCCCTACACTTTTCATGCTGTCTATATTGTAATACAATGCGGTCGCTATTTGGAATCACAAGATCTTCAAAAATTGATTTTTTCAAGCCCGGTATCCAGATAATTTCACCGCTTGCGTCTGTCACAATCGGCCAGTTGTCTCTTTCCCTGAGAGGCAATTTCTTATCAATAAATATATCCTTTACCTTTCTCGAGCCGTTCATCCCTTTTAGTTTGATCCGGTCTCCAGCTTTTCTTGTCCGAATCGTCAAGGGAAAACTCACCATTTTTTCACTTGTAATAAAAACAGCATTCCCATGTTCTTCAGGCGATTCCGCATATCGCTTTGCCTCTATCAGAAATCCATTGGGGAGCACTGCCGTTTCATCAGCAGCTCCGCTTATTTGGTATTCAAAGGGAACATTTTTGCACTGCCATTGTTCAAATGTAAACAAACATGTCTGATATGATTTGACCACCTTCAGCCCTTTCGGAAAGTTCAATACTCCTGAAGGACCGCCCTTTTCCGCCCATTCGAGAAACTGCTGAATGTGATGAGCTGAAAAGGAGTATGGAACGTTTTCATAAAGATAGTTTAATATTAGTTGAACTCCTCTTCTTTGTAAAGGCATCGGGAGGGCAAGCAATTGAGAGGAATTAATTTCAACTGATGTATTAGACTGGCTTGTGATTACTTTATTCATTTCTTCTTTCGTTAATGACTGTAAGAAATGCTCATCTTCCGTCAGTGCTTCACTTACTTTCTGAAACCTTTTATGCACATCCGGCGACTCCTGTTTCAGAAACGGGAGCACTGTTTTTCTAAATCTGTTTCTTGTGTAGTCATCTTTGGCGTTGCTTTCATCCGTCCGGTAGCTCAAGCCGTTTTGATGGCAGTAGTGAAGGATCTCTTCCTTTGTAATGGGTAAGAACGGCCTAATGATCCGTCCCGTCCCAAAACGTCTGACGGGCTGAATTCCTGCAAGTCCCGCTCCAAGTGTGCCCTTAGCAAGTCTCATAAGCATCGTTTCAACCTGGTCATCACCATGATGCGCAAGCGCCAGATAGTCCGCTTGATGCTTCGACATGACGTCCTCAAAGAACTGGTAGCGGCAATCACGTGCGGCGGCCTGCTTATTGAGACCTTTTTCCTGCGCATATGCAGTTACATGAATCTGAGCCGTTTCGCACGCGAGCTGCTCAGCCTTGCAATAAGCTTGGACAAAACGCATGTCCTCCTCGGATTCCGGGCCCCTGAACCGATGGTCGACATGAGCCGCAATGATATTTGCTGAACGTCCGCATAACGTATGCAACGCGTGAAGAAGAGCTATTGAATCCGGACCACCGGAAACGCCTACAATGATTGTCGCCCCTTTTAACTCAAGATTGTGTTTATGAAAAAAATCTTTGACACTTTTCACAATGTCCTCCTCGCAATGAGCAGGTTTTTTAAAGATATTCATATCCTATCACTTTCAATCCTTCCAAGCAAAGAAGAAGCATAGGCTTAGCAGATTAAGCCATTCAGATTAAGAAAAAGATAATGTAGGCGAAATAAAGTGCTAAAACGCTGATCACGATAAGCGTTGTTTCAAATAATCCCCCCGACTTAGCGGCCTTCTGTTTTGGGGTGTATCGTGTCTTCGTTACTTTCCCTTGGCGCGTTTTTTGCTGCCTTTGTCTTATGGCAGGCTGCGCCGGTGCTTTAGCAGCTTGTTTTCCCTGCACTGTCCTTTGCCCAGTGTCGAGCATATCTTTCTTCATTTCATCTGCGGATTGATAAGCCCCGTTCAATGCTGAAATAAGCACTTTTTTATACTTTTTCAGCAGCGGGTGTCCTTCGATTAGAGATCTAAGCTGTTCCTTAGGCTGATTTGACTTCTTGAATTCTTTTTTATGCACGCTGTTGACCATAATCATGGCAACAGCAAACAGGTCGTAGGATGGCTCTGCTTTTCTCGTTCCATACCCCCAATAGCCTCTGTCGTAAAACTCGGTATACTCTTTTATCGCCCGGCCTGCCTTTGTCGTGCCGCCTACATCAATGCAGCGGATTCTTGCTGGCGGACCGGTTACGATCAGATTGTCAGGTTTAAGATCGCCGAATATCCATCCTTGCTGGTGAAGCACCGATAAGCTGGATAAAAGTTGAATGATCAATACCGGTATCCATTCTGCTCCTTTATCACTGACATAATTCAAAAGCAGCGGGCCTTTTATGTATTCCATTGCATAAAATGAAACCTTCGTATTTGCACTGGGGATATAGGCATCATCTGTATCAAAAAAAGAAGGCCCCATTGTAACGGACTGGGCCTTTGAGAAAGATTTCAAGACATTCACTTCAGAAGTAATAGACAAGCTGTCATCACTCACCTTTAAGGCAACATGTCCATCTGATGCTTCTGCCAAATACACAATTCCATTGGCCCCTTTTCCAAGCTGTTTACGCAGCGTATAAGAGTTTCCGTTCCACTTGCCTTTGATTGCCGTACCCGGCTTGAGGCTACATGCCAAACTCGTTAAAGCGTCGTTCATCATCTGCCAGCATGCTCCTTCTTGAGCGGATTTTTTCAAACTGCTTTGTCGCTTCGCGTATCGCTGGGCCTGTAGGCGTGATGCCGCCTGTCGACAACTTTGCAAAGAGAGTGGAAAGAGATTGCAGCTTCGGTGTCCAGTTTAGCACAAGCTCGACCTCTTGTTTTTTCCCGGGAAATATACACATCGCAAATTCGTTATTCCCGATTCGGGAATTGAGACTGACAGACAAATCAATCAATGCCTCTTTTACAGTTGGAAGCTTAGGCGCCATACTCGCGCTTGTATCGACAAGAACCAACACCTGAAGATGCACCGTTTCTCCAAGCTCGTCCACCACTTCCATCACTTCGCCGCGTTTTTCCGGTGAAAGCTCCTCCATCTCCACATTCTTTCCAAGGATTTGTTTCAGCTCTTGATTGACTACACCTTGCAAGGTTTGCGTCATCGCTTTTTTTGTTACCATTTGCACAGTTTGTGAAAGCTGGGACGCATAAACGACTTGATGCACGCCGCCCCCGGCAAGCGCAATTCCTTCAACTTCCTTCATTGCCTCTGGGTCAATTTGATTTTCTTCCATTATACCTATCACATTTACCGTAATCCCCTGCTCCTTAGCATAAGCAGCCATTGCTAGCGGGTCTTCCCCATGATTCGAGCAGCCATCCGTTATCAACAAGATTTGATTTAAATGTCCGTTGTTCACATTCATTCCTCCTGGAGAATACGAGGATTCTCAGATTCATATATTCTCATCATCGCCAGAAGAAATTTGATTTATACGGAAGCATTATGAAATTTCTTGTTTGTTTTGAAAGATGGCCGGAACAGGAATCGATGCCCACTTTGGTGTATTGTGGTCAATCCGGACGACAACCACCGTCATATCGTCCTCGATCTGGCCGGATCTCGTGCGAATGACTTCCTCCATAAGCAAATCAGCAATCTCCTGCGGGTCATCTGTTTTTAAATCCTTCATTTTGCGTTTCATCCATAAATCATGATTTTCTACATGTTTTGGCCCCTCAAAAATACCATCACTCATCATGATCAAGAGGTCACCCGCTTTCAGCTGCTCACTCACAACCTCCACATCGAATTCATTAATAATGCCGATTGGCAGATTGCTCGCTTGAACTTTCATTACCTGATCACCCCTTTTGATAAAACTAGGCGTCGATCCGACCTTCAAAAATTTGCAGCTGGCATCTTGAAGATCGATAATAGATAGGTCAAGCGTGGAATAAATCTCGTCAGTTGTCCTCAGGGACAATATGCTGTTGATTGTTTTAATTGCTATTTTTTCATCAATGCCGGATTCAAGGATTTTTTCAAGAAGCTTGATCGTTTCATTGCTTTCGAAATGCGCCCTTGCACCATTGCCCATCCCGTCACTGATGGCCGCTGCATATTTTCTGGCTCCAAGCTCTATCATGCTGTAGCTGTCGCCGGAGACAAGGCCGCCGCCTTTCGCAGCGTGAGCGGCACCTGTAGATACCCTATATGATTTTGTTGATCCAAAGGCAACATGGCTGTATCCATTCGGGTGCGGGGAGTGCTGTTCGGCTTTCACAAGAATTTGTTCTTCCAAAATGTCGGAAAGCATAGGGGCAATGATTTTTTCACTTTCTCCATGGCCGCTGAATGGAATCGTCATTTCGATATCGATATTTCCTTGTTCAAGACTATAGATCTCCACATGTTGAATCTCGATTCCGAAATGCTGAAGCGCTTCTATGATTTGCTCTTCCTGCAGAAAGTGCTGTTCCCGCTCTCTTTTTATTTCCCGAGAAAAGTCTGCCATGACCTCAGAAACACCTAAAAGCTGTTCAGCAACAAGACGCCTGCTGTCCTGTACCTTTTTCTTCAGCGTCAAATGGGCATGATGATGCGCGAGTTCATCCTCAATCAGCTCTTCAACCTGCTTTGATTTAGAGCAATGCTGATGAAACTCTTTTTTAAGCCTTCGGTTAGATGCATATTCTTTTTCTTCTGTTTCAAGCATAACTTGTTTCATTAAGTCATATGTTTTATCAAAGTTCTGTACCCAGCACCTGTTTTTCTTGTAGCACGTCTGACAGGAATGCTCTGTGATCTTGCTTAAAAACAAATCAACTTCGCTGTCATCTGTCTGTTCTTCTGATGTTTGGTAAAAGGTTGCAAAGCTTTCAGACAGCGCGTGGAATACATTGGAGAACTGGTCTACCTTTTGAGCCGTGACATCTCTGATTTTCCTGGCATATTGCTGCTGCTCTTGAAGATGCTCCACCGTTCCCGGAATATATCTCGCCACCTTCTTTGTAATCGATTGAGGTGTAAGCAAAAACAGGCCGACTGCGATTAATGACTCATAAAGCGTCGTCATTAGACCAGCGGAACCTTCACCATATAAAGAAATAAGAAGAGATCCAACGATCAGACCGACTGCTGCGCCCGCTTTTTTTCCTTCCTTCAGCAAACCGCCTAATAAACCGGAAAAAGCAAGCAGGCTCATTTGATAGAGATTTCCGATATTCGCCAAACCAAGGATCAGGCCGGTCACGACACCAACGGTACAGCCAATGCTTGCACCGCCAATAAAGGAGAAACTCAATACAACATAACGAGCCAATATATGTTCTGCCTGCATCCCTTGATAGGACAAGCCGGCAAGCCCCGTCAAAACAGAAGCGATAAGGATCATAAAACAAATGATTTCTTCTATCTTCAATGACTGTTTCACTTTTTTTACGGTAAAAACCGGAAGGCTCTGAAGGAAAATCAGCGTCAAAATAAAGGATAGTCCAGCTTCAACGACAGCCATTACATAATCATAAGTTGTAAACACGCCACTTTGGGCGTAAACAAACCCGGCTCTTGCTATAGCCATGGAGAAAAACACAACAATCGGAAGTGCTTTCACACGATCATCGGTGATGAAGGCGGCCACTTTAGAACATACGAAGAATGCCAGTAATGCCGCTAATATGAGCAATGAGTGCTTTGGAGAAATGGTTAGCGCACCCGCAAGTACAGCCAGCACTGCATAAAGCGCCTTATCTCTTCTGATCAGAAGCATTGCCCCAAAGAAAGGAAGTGCGAAAGGAAGCACCTCGGATAATATGAAAGCCCGTCCAAGCAAAAATCCGATGACGACATAAATGAATCCTTTGTAGAAAAACAGTGAATGCAAATGATGAGTCACCAGCTTCGCGCCCCTGTTAAAAAACGATTGGAGTTTTTCCAAAGCTTGTCCCGCCATTGGCCCGTTCACTCTTCTTTCTGCTTTTTCCATCCCTCTCATCTCCCACCTGTTATATTCGTTGCCTGTCATTATAGCGAAAGCACAGATAGGATTTTGTCAAAAGAAGGGAACAATACTAAAGAAGTCTTCGACGGTTTCTGCCTAGATATTCATTTATCAAAAGAATATCCGGAATGTTGTCTAAAAATGAAAAAAACCGGTTTCTACAAGAGAAACCGGTTTTCTTAGGATGACCCGTACGGGATTCGAACCCGTGTTACCGCCGTGAAAGGGCGGTGTCTTAACCGCTTGACCAACGGGCCAAACAAATATGGTAGCGGCGGAGGGGATCGAACCCCCGACCTCACGGGTATGAACCGTACGCTCTAGCCAGCTGAGCTACACCGCCATATTGTTTTGTGCGTTTGAGCACAAGTTATATAATACAAAGGTTTATCCTTTTCGTCAACAGAAACTTTAATGTTATAATTTTCTGATTTTAAAAGCAGGAGAGGATAATTAAAAAGCATCCGTCGGGATGAACGGATGCTTCGTTTATTTATAGAAAGCAGCAAGTTATCCTCTTCTTGCTCCGCGCCCTCCACGTTTTGATTCCGTATTACGCTTTAAAGATGACAAGCGATCTTCGCTGTCTTTTAAAAACTTATTCATTTTCTGTTCAAAAGATTCTTTCGGACGGAAATCATTTCTAGGTCTGGCTTGCGGACGGTCTTTAGCTTTTTTAATAGATAAACCAATTTTCCCGTCTTTTTCAACGTTGATGACTTTCACTTCAACTTGGTCGCCGACTTTTAAGTGGTCGTTAATGTCTTTGACATAGTTATCAGCTACCTCACTGATGTGAACGAGACCGGTTGAGCCTCCAGGCAATTCAACAAATGCTCCAAAATTTGTAATACCTGTAATTTTCCCTTGCAACTTGCTGCCAACTTCAATCGACATAAAAAAAGTGCTCCTCCTTAGGCTTATAAAAAGATCGTTTGCTTAATTATACCTAAATAAAAATTTAAGTGTCAACAAGGCTACTTGCTCTTCTTCTCCACATTGAAGATAATTTCTCCGTCTCCGGACATGAATAAGTCCCGTCTGGCAAGCTCTGTGACGTAATCCTCATCCTTCAATTTGGATATTTCTTCTTTTAAATCTGCTTGTTTTGTCTTTAAACTTTTTAGTTCTTTTTCAAGCTGTTCTTTCTTTTCTTCTTTTGCGCTAAGGGAAGATGTTTGAGACCATACAGAGCTCGCCAGCACTATTGCCGTCAGAAATACGAGGGCGCCGAATACAGTCAACCGCCTGTACAGCCCTTTACGCCTTCTTTTCTTCAGCTGATTCTGCCGCTCTACTTGTTCTTTATAGTCGTTTTGTATTTCAGTTATCGTTCGTTCACTGGAAAAGTTCAAACCAGACGGTCCTCCTTTCATCTCTTCAAAAAACGTGAGATGGTCGTTCTTATGGTTACCAATAGTTTCTTCTTCTTTTTGAGAAATCCTGCACCTTTTTCAAAATAACGTCTCATAGTTAGACGTATTTTTTCAGGAAGAAGTTTCAAACATTGTTTTGCGATAAAACGGATCGGAAAACACAGAACCATGGCTATTTTATATAGACACAACAAGAGAAAAACGATCAGGCGGTATGTTTTCTTTAATAAAAACGACGCCAGCCAAATGATCGCTCCGCATGTCCATAAAACAGGACGAAATAACACGTGCTGAATGAGTTTTTTGAAGAATTGATAAACAGAAACAACAAGGTAAATGACGAATTTCAGTATTTTTATATAGATTCGCTTGCAAAGGCTCTGATACGTCGCAATGCCCAGCAGAACCGCTAAAAAGATGTACAGCCTGAATTCTCCCTCATTTACATGAAGCAAAACATAAAAGAAAAGCAGCCCCTGCACAATCCAGAAAAGAAGATCATGAATAAATAATAGCCATCTGGCAGTTTTGGCACGAATGACAAAGAGCCGGTATGTATCAAGCGATGCGCCGAGCCAGAGCCCCATACCGGACATCGCCAGCATTGTATAGAATTGTGTCGTCAGCGTCATTTAAACAACTTGCTAAAAAACCCTTTAGCTTTATCCCCTTGTTGTTCGTCTAAGTACACTAAATCAAATACCCTGCCTTTAATAGATACAATCCCTTTTTCCACATCTAAATTTTTCATCTGCAAGTTTTGGCCTCTGACTGAGAGCATCCCCATCACCGTTTCCAGAAGGAACTCTTCATTATCAAAGCTCTCCACATGCTTAACCCCAGAAATATCTAAATGCTTCCGGCCTTTCATTGTCACATCATGCTCTTCCGGAACAGACGAAGAACCTTTTTGATCGTAATATGAATTCATCTATTCAGCCCCCATATCCTCGATACTTTTAGCATTATTACTGCATTGTATGAGGCGGGAGATGTTTTTAGAACAAGCCTATTCGCCGAGTTTTTCTTCCTTTAGGATTGTATACATGTTTGCAGCTTCTTCTTTTTTCGTCGTGTCTTTCAACTCATTTATTTGAACTGTTACAAGCTTTTGGCCGAAGCGGACCGTTAGTTCATCTCCGGGTTTCACGTCAGAGCTTGCTTTAGCCTGGTTTCCGTTAATAGAGATTCGTCCTTGGTCAGCTACTTCCTTTGCTAATGTACGTCGCTTAATCAGCCGTGATACTTTCAAAAATTTATCTAATCTCATATTTATGATCTCCTCTCAGTTTCTTTTGCTTCATTCCACAGTTTGTCCATGTCTTCAAGAGACATATCAGCCAGCTCAATTTCCTGTTCCTTCGCAGTTTTCTCAATATAAGAGAAGCGTCTCCGGAATTTGTCATTGGTCATCGCCAGTGCTTCTTCAGGCTCTATTTTGTAGAAGCGGGCTACATTCACCAGTGCGAACAATACGTCGCCAAACTCAGCCTTGAGATTGTGTTCATGAGGATCTTCAGAAACCTCAGAAGAAAATTCTTTCATTTCCTCGCTTACCTTTTCCCAAATATCGCTGACGTCTTCCCAATCAAAACCGACCTTCGCTGCTTTTTTCTGGAGTTTAGCGGCTTTTGAAAGAGCTGGAAGTGTTTTCGGCACGCTGTCTAATAAGGATGCTTCCGGTGTGCTTTTTTCGGCTTTTTTTATGTCTTCCCAATTTGCCAAAACATCGTTTTCATCCTGAACCTTAGCATCTTTAAACACATGGGGATGTCTTCGGATCATTTTCTCACTGATTCCTTTTATGACATCATCAATAGTGAAATAACCTTCATCTTCACCTATTTGTGCGTGGAGTAAGACCTGAAGCAAAACGTCGCCGAGCTCTTCGATCATATGGTCTGTGTCTTCTTCGTCAATTGCTTCGAGAAGTTCATAACATTCTTCAATCATGTATTGTTTTAATGACTGATGAGTCTGCTTTTTATCCCACGGACATCCATTAGGCCCGCGAAGCTCTCTGATAATGCTTCGGAACGCGGAAAATTCGTGATAAAGCAGCTTCTCTTCTTTAATCGGCGGAATATACACACTTGTTAAGTTATTCAAGGCGACATTGCGGTCCAGCTCAAATAAAGGCACTGGCTGGATTTCCTCGTCACGGCTCCCCGCCGCAGTCACGATTACAACCTCATAATCGTCTGGAAGCTTCTCCATCAATGTCAGTTTGACTTCAGAAGCCGTCATTTGGTCGTAAACCTGACATATGATCAGGTGATGTCTAAGCTCAAGCTCATCCGCGGACAACGTGCCGGCATCCACAAATTGAAAACCTTCAATCGGGTCGATTTGCAAGGCATTGAATGTGGCATCAAGAAAACTTTGTCCTCCCGCGACGTTTACTTGAACATGTTCCTCTTCCTGCCGCTCCGTCAGCAGCTGTACTGTTTTTTCCGCTACAAAGGGGTGTCCCGGCACAGCATAAACCACGTCCTCATGTTGCGCCGCTTCAAACAGGATATCAGCAATTTCTTCGTATACGGCATCGAACTGGTCGTGTTTCTCATATATATCATCAAAAAAACGGATAGTCTTCGTATCTTTTTCAAGCTCCTGAATTAAGGGATGATCCTTGGTTCTGACATAAAGCGTATCTGCCTTCGTCAGCAGCTTATGTATCCCAATTGTCAATTGGTCCATGTCTCCGGCACCAAGTCCGACGACTGTAATATTACCCGCCATTTTGTTCTCTCCTTCTGATGATTTTGCTTAACTTGCTGCCAAAAGGCACACTGTTCAGCTCTTCATCTGTAAATATTCCCAATTTCATCATACAATAAATGAACACCGCGCCACCAATAGCAACAGCAGAAAAACTTTCAATCGCAGATGCTCCTCTTCCTGCTGCAGGGAGCAAAAAAGCCCAGAGTCGCAAATATGTAAACAAGACTGCCGCCATTAAAAGGGCAGATCCAATCATCGGAATCAAAATGCCTTTGAGCTTACCCAGCCATTCCTTTTGCCGAAGCTTATACAAGTTAAGGCCGGCGACAGCCGCAAAGGAAGCAGCCGTTGCAAGTGATGCCCCTTCAATCCCATAGCGCGGTACTAAAAGAGTGTTTAACACCCATTTTACTGCAAGACCCGCGCCCACCGCTATCGCAGGAAAAACAGTGTAGCCCGCTCCCTGCAAAACTGCGGCTGCCGTGACCGCCAAGGATGCAAACAAGATGGAGCTGCTGAATACTTGTAACGCGGCTGTCCCTTCACTATTTTGAAACAGCATGATGTTGACCGGCTCAAGAATGCAAATCAACCCAGCCGACGCCCCTGTACCCAGTACAAGACATAATTTTAAAGATGATGTGACTTTTTCTTTCATGATCTTCAGCTCTTTGTTCTTTACGGCCTTTGAAATATACGGAACGAGTGATGTCGCGATGCTCACCGCGAAAACTGAACCGAGCTGCAGCAAGGGCTGCCCCCGATCATAAATTCCCTTTAGGCGTTTCGCTACTTCGCTTGCCTGACCGCCCGAAAGCAGAGCATATAAATTCAACGCATCGACAAGCTGGACCAGCAAAAGCAGCAAACTGCTTACACAAATTGTAACCGAATACAAGAGCAGTTTTTTTATCAGTTCTTTTGTTGTAATGACATTTTCATTGTGGCTACTCGTTTGGTTGTCTCTTTTCACTTTGAACCAAAGAAAAGCAAGTATGATTAACCCAACGAAACTTCCGGCAAGAGACCCTGAAGCCGCGGCCGCTCCCGCAGTATAGAGCGAAGCCCCCTGTTTGACGAGCCAATATGATAAGCCCAGGAGCACCGCAACACGCAGAAACTGCTCTGTCATCTGCGATAAAGCTGACGGGAACATATCTTGCCGCCCTTGAAAAGCGCCTCTAAGCAGTGCGACAAACGGGAAGAGCAGAAACGCAAACGCAGTCACTTGAATTAAAACAGCGAGATGTGAATCTCCCATAAAACGTGCGATTGGAACAGCACCCATATATAAGCAAAGAAATAATAAAATGCCGATTAACGACAAAAACAACGCTGATATTTTTAATATGTTGCGATGGCTTTTTTCACTATAATCATTCATCAGTTTCGAGATAATGACCGGAAATCCTGAAGTGGACAGCATGACCGCAATACCAAGAAAGGGGTATACCTGCTGATATATATAAAATCCAACATCGCCGACAATGTTTTGAAACGGGACTCTGTAAACGGCGCTTAGTATTTTTGAGATGACGCCTGCCAGAATTAAAACAAATGCCCCCTGCCAAATCCAATGCCGTTTGACGCCTATTGAATCGTCCATCCAAAAGCTCCTTCCCAACGTCAGGGGCTATACGGTTCACGTATTGCCGCGGCATAAATAAAAACGAGGTTATTATACCATATCCCAACCCTTGGAATCCTTTATCGGCATGCACAAAAAAGAACAGCGTCCCAAAGAGAGCTGTTCTTTTCATACCTATTTTTGATAAAAGGAATAAGACCTACTGTTCCATTTGACGAGCCAAGAATCCAGCTGCTGTCTCAACGGCTTTATGCTCTACTTCGCCCATTGTCTGATCCTTTGAAAAAATAACCACGGCGCCTATCGGATCACCATTTGCCACAATTGGGCAGACAGTATAAGAATTCATGTCCTCATCTATGCCATTAACAAGCTGCACTGATTTCGTGTCACTCTCAAGCACGGAACTGCGCTGATCCATTGTTTTTTCCAGCATTTCGCTGATTGGCTTGTTTAAATAGTCTTTTTTCGAGCTGCCGGACACAGCAATATATACATCGCGGTCACAAATCAGCACTGAATGGCCGAGACTATCGTAAAGCGCGTCCGCATACTCCTTTGCAAAGTCTCCAAGCTCACTGATCGGAGAGTACTTTTTCAAAATAACTTCTCCGTCACGATCTACAAAAATCTCAAGCGGATCGCCTTCCCTGATTCTCAGAGTTCTGCGAATTTCTTTAGGAATCACGACCCGACCTAAGTCATCAATACGACGTACGATACCGGTTGCTTTCATCTCTGGTGCCTCTCTTTCATTTGATGGTATATACATGTGGGAAAGACCTAAAGCAGTTACTT
Organism: Bacillus vallismortis; assembly: GCF_004116955.1. Classification (NCBI taxonomy): domain Bacteria; kingdom Bacillati; phylum Bacillota; class Bacilli; order Caryophanales; family Bacillaceae; genus Bacillus; species Bacillus vallismortis. The sequence goes on from NZ_CP026362.1 coordinate 3,516,482, forward strand.
TATGTACCTTCCGCCTCGCTTGAAATTAGTATCCGTCACATCAAATGTAATATACACCAGAGAGTAACAAATTTTACGTTGATGAAATGGTTTGCTTTTTCACATCTTTTAAGCCTTTCAGCATGCCCAGCACTGTTTCGAGCCATTCATCTGCACTCCGGCCTTTTGTCTGTATGGAGATCTTGAGCTTTTTGCCTTCCATTCCCAATCCGATTTGCCTGCCATATTTATTGCCCAGCTCAAACAGCTTCTGGCCGTCAATATCAGCACTTGCTTCTTCAGAAATCGTCAATCTGACCGCATCTTTATCCTGCTTAATCAGCTCAACACGCTCATGTCTCGCATAAACCTTCATTTCAGCAACAGTAAACAAGTACTCGACTTCTTTAGGGTAGTTTCCAAACCGGTCGATCATTTCGTCTTGAAGTTCATTCTTTTCTTCGAGTGTAGCCACAGACCTAAAGCGTTTATACATATCAATTTTCTGTTTGCCGTCTTGAATATAGGTTTCAGGAATATAGGCATCAAGCTCGACATCAATTTCTGTTTCAAACTTCTCCGTTTTCGCTGTGTCCCCTTTACGCTCCTCAATAGCCTCCTTCAGCATTTGTGAATAGAGATCAAATCCGACTGAGTCGATAAATCCGTGCTGCTGGGCGCCGAGAAGGTTCCCTGCTCCGCGAATTGTTAAGTCACGCATGGCAATTTTAAAACCGGAACCAAGCTCTGTAAATTCTTTAATGGCCTGCAGCCTTTTCTCAGCTACCTCTGTCAGCACTTTATCCCGACGGTACGTAAAGTAAGCATACGCCACACGATTAGAACGGCCGACACGCCCCCGCAGCTGATAAAGCTGAGAAAGCCCCATCTTGTCTGCGTCAAATACAATGAGCGTATTGACGTTCGGGATGTCTACGCCGGTTTCGATAATGGTTGTGCTGACGAGAACGTCTGATTCTCCTTCAAGAAAATTCAGCATAACGGTTTCTAGTTCGTTTTCTGTCATTTTCCCATGTGCATACGCTACCTTCGCGTCAGGGACAAGCATAGAGATCTCATCCGCTTTCCGTTCAATATCCTCTACCCGGTTGTACAAGAAATAGACCTGGCCTCCGCGCGCTAGCTCACGTTCAATCGCCTCTCTGACAAGGGCGCCGTTGTATTCCACAACATACGTCTGCACGGGGAAGCGGTTTTCCGGCGGAGTCTCGATGACTGAAAGATCCCTTACGCCAAGCATAGACATATGCAGCGTACGCGGAATAGGCGTCGCAGTTAATGTTAATACATCCACATTGGCTTTGATTTGCTTGATCTTCTCTTTATGGGTTACACCGAAACGCTGCTCTTCATCAATGATAAGGAGCCCTAAGTCTTTATAAACGACATCTTTGGATAATAGCCGGTGCGTCCCGATGACGATATCAACAGTACCGTTTTTTAATCCTTTGAGCGTTTCGTTCGCTTCTTTCCTCGTTCTGAATCTGCTGAGCAGGCCGATGTTAATCGGGTAGTCCTGAAAGCGCTCAGTAATGGTTTCATAGTGCTGCTGTGCCAAAATTGTTGTCGGAACAAGCAGCGCTACCTGTTTCCCGTCACCTATCGCCTTAAATGCAGCACGTATGGCAACCTCTGTTTTGCCATAACCCACATCTCCGCATAGCAAGCGGTCCATCGGACGTTCTCGTTCCATGTCCTTTTTGATTTCGTGAATGGAACGAAGCTGATCCTCAGTCTCTTGATAAGGAAACGCCGACTCAAATTCACGCTGCATCTCATGATCAGGCGTAAACGCATAGCCCTTGCTCGCTTCCCTTTCGGCATATAGCTTAATTAAGTCATCAGCAATATCCTGAACCGATGTCTCTACTTTTTTCTTGACCCGCTTCCATTCGCTTCCGCCTAATTTATACAGCTTTGGCTCTTTCCCTTCAGAGCCAACATATTTTTGCACCTGATCAATTTGTTCAACAGGGACGTAGAGCTTGTCGCTTCCCTGATAATGAATGTTTAAATAGTCTTTGTGGATTCCGTTGATTTCTAAGGTTTCAATCCCTAAATATTTCCCGATCCCGTGATTAATATGAACGACATAATCACCGATTTGCAGCTCGGAATAGCTCTTGATGCGCTCTGCATTTGTAAGCTTCTGTTTACGTGGCTTCTTTTTTACGCGATTTTTGAATAGTTCTTCTTCCGTAATAACGGCAAGCTTCATTAACGGCAGCTCAAAACCGGATTGGAGCTCGCCTTCCATGATATAAACCTGTCCCTGAACAAGCGCTTTTTTGCTGTCCGTCACGGCGGCTTCGATTTCGTAATCAGCCAGAACAGAAGATAACCGCTGCGTACGTTCCTTATTTGCACCTAAGAATACAACGGTGAAGTTGGATTTTTTAAAGCGCTCCATTTCTCCCGCAAGCACATTCATTTGGCCATGGAAGCTTTGCATTTGCCTGCTTGACACATTGACGATATTTTGCGGACTCGTATGGTGTACATGCCGTAAAAATAAAGAATAGTACAGCAGAGAGCGTTTTTGTTCAGCCACTATTTTTTGGAAGCTGAATGACAAACTGATGTCATGCAAAATCTTCCCTTCCTCGAGAAGGTTTGTTATGAACTCGGCTTCTTCTTTTTGAAGCTGTTCTTCCATCTCATGAATCCGGCTGACTTCATCCAAAATCAGAAGAGTATTATCAGGTGTATAATCTAGTAAACTAGCAGGCTTTTCATAGAAATACGAGAGATACTTCACCAGCTCCTGATCTGTCTGGCCTTCAGACAAGCGTTCTTTGTCATGAGAAATATTTGTATGAAGAATTTCTTTTTGCTTGTCTTGCTTTAATTTTTTCAGGCTTGCGGCAAGACCTTTATCCATTTTCTCCATTGCCCGAACTTTTTCTTCAGGCCTGATAATCAATTCCTTCGCAGGACCGATACTGATCGAGGAAAGAGTCTCAATTGACCGCTGATCATCCGAGTTAAAGCTGCGAATTGAATCCACTTCGGTGTCAAAAAGCTCAATTCTCACCGGATGCTCTGAAGTCAGCGGGTATATGTCGATGATTCCTCCGCGAATGCTGAATTCCCCGGGTGAAGCAACCATATCAGAGCGCTCATAACCGATCTCTACAAGCCGTGATGCAAGCTGGTCAGGTTCGATATCATGGCCCGTTTGAATGCGCATTTGACTGTTTTTCCACACCTCTACAGGCGGCAGCATTCTTCTGATCGCAGCTACAGGCGCAACAACAATTGGCGCTTCTCCATTCGTTAATCTATTAATGACATCTAATCGCTGCGCTCTCAATTCAGGGCTTGCGACTGCGATTTCTGATGAAATGAGTTCGTTGACGGGGTACAAAAGAACAGACTGATCCTCTAAAAGTGCAGTCAGATCATCCGTTACTTTCTGGGCTTGATACAAATTATGAGTGATGAGAAAGATAGGCTTATTCGTTTCATTAGCCAGGGCAGAAGTGAAAACAGAACGCGCGGAACCCGAAAGACCCGCGAGCAGCTGTTCCTTCAGCCCCTCGTGTAAACCGTTGATGATGGATTTAAAGTCATCGCTTTCTTTTATAAAGGTTTGAATATTGTCCATATGGCCCCTCCTCTCTGTTTCCTGTGAGAACAGAAAAACGCTTTGGTCTAGTGTCTACACCAAAGCTTTTTATTGAATAAATGTGTGATGTTCGTGGTAATGCGGATTTCGGTCAAGCGCCTCTTGGCAATCTTCACATATCGTCGATACATGGACATCTCCATTTTCTTTATAAGAAATCATATCGTTTCTTTCTTGGTTTGTTAAGTGCTGAAATCCGAGTGAGTCAGTCGATACCGTGGATGATTCGAGACTGCCTACTTTCACTCCGCAATGACGACAATAATAATGCAAAGCCATACAAGGGACCTCCTGATGAAAAAGTCATTTTGGTGTAGTATGGGCTTTATTGATTCATTTTATACCTTTGCGTTAAATTCGTTCATGACTTCCAAAAATGGTTTACTCAGAGCAGCTTCACAAGCCTTCACAGACTTTGCGATCGCTTCCCCAATATCAGGTGCCTCCTCCTTGGTGAAAGAGCCTAACACATAGTCAACGACCTTCATACCGTTTACAGGCCGGCCGATTCCAATGCGGATACGGTCAAACTCGGATGTTCCAAGATGCTGGATCAGTGATTTGATGCCATTGTGCCCTCCGGCGCTTCCTTTTGTTCTTAAACGGATCTTGCCAGCCGGAAGATCGAGATCGTCGTAAATGACTGTTACATCGTCATTTTCGACATCATAATAGTCCATTAAAGGCCGCAAACATTCTCCTGATAAATTCATATATGTAAGCGGTTTAACGAGTAGAACCTTTTTGCCGCAAACAAATCCGGTTCCGTATAATCCATTAAATTTATTCTGATTCAGCTCAATATTCCATTCCTTTGCAAGCTGATCTATCACCATAAATCCGACATTATGCCGTGTGTTTTCATAGTTCTTCCCCGGGTTTCCGAGACCGGCGATCACAAGCATGGCGAATCCTCCCTTAGTCACATAAACTCCCGTCTGCATAGCGGGCTATAATTCTTCTCATTCTAGCACAAAAGACGTAACCGCGGGAGGGTTACGCCTTAAGCTGCTATTGTTCTTTGTTTTCACCTTCAGGCTGGGCATCGGCAGATTCCTCTTCATCTATCTCAGCTGCTTCCTGCTGTTGCGGAGGAAGGATAGAAGCCACGACTTCATCTGATTCATGATGAAAGGAATAGTCATCGCCAGCAGGCAAATCCGCAATCGTCAGTACTTCATTTACATCGAGGTTTGAAATATCAGCCTCTATCGTTTGCGGAATGGCTTTTGGCTTAGCCTTTACAGTAAGTGCATACAGCGGCTGCTGCAATACGCCTCCGTTTTTCACTCCAATGGCTTCTCCGGTCAGATGGATCGGAACTTCCACCTCAATGTCTTCACTCATATTGACCACTTGAAAGTCAGCGTGCGTGATTTCATTTTTCAGCGGGTCCGTTTGCAGGTCTGTTACCATGACAGAATGTTTCTCTCCGCTGACGTCAAGCGTGAGGACTGTGTTTTTCCCTTCGTCCCTCAGCGTTTTGATCAGCTCCACACTGTCTAATGATACAGGTTTGTTTCCCGTGTCTTTCCCATATATGATACCTGGAACATGTCCTGAAGTACGGATATTCCGAAGAGACGAACGAGTAAAGTCCGTTCTTTCTTTTGCCGTTAAAGTTGCCATATTCAGCACCATCCTATTATCGTTTTATTGTCCTATTACAAACAATACCCATAACGACAAGGATCTAAACCTTTAAAAATCGATTTAGCTGAAGAGATAGCTGACTGATTGCTGCTCATGAACACGAATAATGGCTTCAGCCAGAAGCGGTCCGACTGAAAGCTGCTTAAACCGTTCAATTTTCTTTTCTTCAGGAAGCTTGATGCTGTTTGTCACAACAAGCTCTTTGATTGTTGAGTTATTAATCCGTTCAACAGCAGGGCCTGAAAGCACAGGATGTGTACAGCATGCATATACTTCTTTCGCCCCGTTTTCAACGAGCGCATTGGCAGCAAGTGTAATGGTGCCTGCAGTATCAATAATGTCATCGATCAGGATAGCGGTCTTCCCTTCGATATTACCTACAATATTCATGACTTCCGCCACGTTTGGACGAGGACGGCGTTTATCGATAATCGCAATCGGCGCTTTTAGTCGGTCAGCCAGTTTGCGGGCGCGTGTCACACCGCCGTGGTCTGGTGAAACAATGACGATATCTTCAAGGTTTTTGCCCTCAAAATATTCTCCTAAAATCGGAACACCCATTAAGTGGTCAATCGGTATATCAAAGAATCCTTGGATTTGCGGCGCATGCAGGTCAAGTGCAATTACGCGAGTAGCACCGGCTGTTTCAAGCAGGTTTGCGAAAAGTTTTGCTGTGATTGGCTCACGGGATCTCGCTTTTCTGTCTTGGCGCGCATAACCGTAATAAGGAATCACGATGTTAATCGTTTTTGCAGAAGCGCGTTTTAACGCGTCTACCATAATCAGCAGTTCCATAATATGCTCGTTAACAGGGGCACTTGTAGACTGGATGATATAACAATCACATCCGCGAATACTTTCTTCGATATTAATTTGGACTTCCCCGTCACTAAATCTTGTGACAGAACATTTTCCCAACTGAACTCCAACTATATCTGCGATTTCTTTTGCAAGCTCTGGATTCGAATTCAAAGAAAAAATCTTTAAATTCTTATCTCCGTATTGATTAGACATGGTAAACCTCCGAATTTAGGATTAATTTTTATGAATTTTTTTCACATAATCGTCTTTATTTACTTGTCTCGCTCTGGCAATAGCAAGCGCTTTTCCAGGTACATCTTCCGTAACAGTTGAACCTGCCGCCACATAAGCGCCTTCTCCGACTGTGACAGGGGCAACCAAGTTGGAGTTGCAGCCGATAAACGCGCCGTCTTCAATTTTTGTCAAATATTTATTCTTTCCATCATAATTGACAGTTATTGAACCGCAGCCCAGGTTTACATCTGTGCCTACCTCAGCATCACCGACATAGCTTAAATGAGAAGCCTTGCTTCTGTCTCCGAATTGAGTCTTTTTAATTTCAACAAAATTCCCGATCTTCACTTCATTCCCGATGACAGAATCAGGTCTGATGTGAGCAAAAGGTCCTATGTTTACATCATTCCCCACTTTACTGTGATTGACTACCGATTGTTTAATAACCGTACGGCTGCCAATGGAACTATTCATGATCTCCGTATGAGGTCCGATAATCGTATCTTCTCCGATTTGCACCTCACCTTTCAACACAGTCCCAGGATAAATCACAGTATCGCTTCCAATGACAGCGTCAGGAGAAATATACGTGTTCAACGGATCAATCAGCGTTACGCCATTTTGCATATGCCGTTTATTAATACGCTCTTTCATAAATTGTTCTGCCTGAGAAAGAGCGACTCTATCATTAACTCCGAGCGTTTCTTGGAAATTACCAGTCTGGTAAGCGGCAACAGTTTCGCCTTCGTTTTTAAGAATTTCTATGACATCCGGCAAATAATACTCACCTTGAGCATTGTCATTAGACACCTGATCAATGGCCCGGAATAACGCTTCATTGTCAAAACAATACGTACCAGTATTGATCTCGGTTACAAGACGTTCTTCTTCAGAGGCGTCCTTGTGCTCAACGATTTTTTGAACCGCTCCGTTTTCGCCGCGAATAATACGGCCGTATCCGGTTGGATCTTCTGCAACCGCAGTTAAAATCGTCGCTTTCGCTTCTCTTTGTGTATGTTCTTTCACCATCTGTTCCATTGTCTCTGCTTTTAAAAGAGGCGTATCTCCGCAAATGACAATTGTGACGCCTTTTTCGTCAGCAAGAAATGGCTGTGCCTGTTTTACAGCATGAGCAGTGCCAAGCTGTTCTGCTTGAAGCGCGTACTCGCTTTTATCACCAAGCTGCTTTTTCACTTCTTCCGCACCATGTCCGACAATCGTGACAAGCTTCGATAAAGATAGCTTTAAGGCTTCGTCCACGACGTGTTCTACCATAGGCTTACCGCAAACTGGATGAAGGACTTTATAAAGCTTTGATTTCATTCTCGTTCCTTGTCCAGCCGCTAAAACAACTGCATACCGCTTATCCATTTATTGGCCTCCAATATCCCTTTTATCCATAGAAAAATATATCCTAAATATCTTCTGATTTCAAGGAGACTTGATGATGTGCAAGAATTTTCTATCGAGTGCAATTAAGTTTGAAAAATCAGAATTAAAAAAGGACCGCCGGCAAAAGGCTTTTGTCAGCCCTTTCAGCAGTCCTTGCTTTTGGTTATTTTTTAAGAAGCTCCAGCTTCTTCGAATTCTAATGCTTCAGTGTCACCCAGACGATGATACTCATTTAACACGGCATCTTGAATCTTACCTCGCGTGCTTGAATTAATAGGATGAGCGATATCGCGGAACTCTCCATCAGGGGTGCGTTTACTCGGCATCGCAACGAAAAGACCATTGTTTCCATCAATCACACGAATGTCATGAACAACAAATTCGTGATCCAGCGTGATGGATGCAATCGCTCTCATGCGACCATCGGTATTCACGCGGCGTAATCTTACGTCAGTAACTTCCACAGTAGTTCACCACCTTTTCCCTATATAAAAGCATTAGTGTATCAATTCCACGATTCTTTCTGAAATCCTTCTCGTTTTTAAAATATTTTTTGAAAAAATAGGATATAGTTACACAATTAGGTCATAACGCTTTTATTTCGGGCATAAGGTAAATAAAAAAGTGATTCCGAGGTTCACCCAGAATCACTTTTTATTATTATTTCACCAATGCAATAACTTCGATCTCAACTAGCGCATCCTTCGGCAATCTCGCAACTTCCACACAAGATCTTGCCGGTTTGTGCGTGTCAAAATATTGCCCGTACACTTCGTTTACTACCGCAAACTGTTCCATGTCCGCGATAAATACAGTTGCTTTTACAACTGTTTCTAAAGAAGCACCTGCTTCTTCCAGCACCGCTTTTAAGTTACTGAATACTTGATGTGTCTGCTCCTTAATATCTCCGTTCACCATTTCTCCTGAAGGAGTCAAAGGGATTTGGCCTGAGCTGTAAAACATATTATTTACAATCATCCCTTGTGAATAAGGCCCGATTGCCGCTGGGGCATGCTTTGTATGGACTGCTTTTGTCATGATTCTGTCTCTCCATTCTTTAAAAGATTCTCTTTAAAAAAACGCAGAAAATTGCCATTCTGAATTTCAATGGACTTCTCTTTCATGTTAATGGTTGAAAGAGTAAGAAGTGACATATATTCATCAACAAGACGTTCATTTACTCCTTCGGCTTCAACCAAGACGCCGATTCCTGCCACATTTGCGTTAAACTCATCCAACAGGCTAATCATGCCATTAATGGTGCCGCCCGCTTTCATAAAGTCATCAATAATGAGTACGTTTGAGCCTGTTTTCATGCTTCTTTTCGCAAGTGACATTGTTTGAATGCGGTTTGAGGAGCCTGAGACGTAATTAATGCTGACTGTAGAGCCTTCTGTTACCTTGTTATCTTTGCGAACGATGACGACAGGCACATTCAGATAGCTCGCAGCTGCGTATGCCAGAGGGATGCCTTTGGTGGCAACGGTCATGACAACATCAATTTCGCGGTCTGCAAACACAGAAGCAAACAGCTTCCCTACCTTGGAGAGTACAGATGGTTTTCCTAAGATATCCGTTAAATATACATAACCGCCCGGAAGGATACGCTCAGGATTTGCCAGCGACTGTCCAAGTGTCTGCACAAACTCTTCAGCTTCAGCCTGCTTCATTTTCGGTATATATTTGACGCCCCCGGCAGCGCCGGGAACAGTAAGCAAAGTACCAATCCCCTGCTGCTCAAAGGTTTGCTTAATAATTGTTAAATCTTCACTGATCGATGATTTTGCAGATTCATACCGCTCTGAAAAAAAGGTTAGCGGTATTAACTCGTGCGGATGGGTTAACAAGTAATTTGTTAAGTCCACCAATCTGCCGCTGCGACGAAACTTCATGAACTTACCCCCAAAATCCGAATATTTTAAGATCAATATAACTTAACATACGGATTTAATCAAGAGCGTTCTGTTCGCCGATCATTCTCACCGCATAAACCTGATCACAGAAGCCTCTTAACCCGTTATAAATTCTCTGCACCTTCGACTCATACTGAACCAGTCCAAACACTGTCGGGCCGCTCCCGCTCATTAGCACGGCATCTGCCCCAAAGCGTTTCATCTGGTTTTTGATCATGGCAACTTCAGGATGCATATCAAGCGTAACAGATTCAAGCACATTGCCTAAACGGCTGCACATCTTTTGAAAATTCTTTTCCTCTATAGCCTCAATCATGCCATGAACATCGGGATGCTCTACATCATTCAGCTTCAGCTGTCTATACACTTCAGCAGTTGAAACACCGATTGTCGGCTTCGCTAAAATGACCCAGCAGTGAGGTGGCGTGCTGATATGTTTAATTTTCTCGCCGCGGCCTGTTGCCAGTGCCGTTCCGCCATAGACACAAAATGAAACGTCAGAGCCAATTTCCGCTCCAAGCTCAGCAAGCGTTTCTGCAGAAAGATTTAAATTCCACAGTCTGTTCAGCCCTCTAAGCGTTGCTGCCGCATCACTGCTTCCGCCGGCAAGACCGGCAGCCACCGGAATCACCTTCGTAATCATGATGGAAACTCCCTTTTTTACGTTGTATCTGTCCTTGATCAGCTTGGCAGCCTGATAAGCTAAGTTTCTTTGATCGTCGGGCACAAAACGGTTATGGGAAGAGACCCTCACTTCATCCTCTGCCAGCTCCGTCAATTCAATCCGATCCGCTAAATCAATCGTCGTCATGATCATTTCGACTTCGTGATAGCCATCCGGGCGTTTTCGGGTGACATCAAGTGACAAATTGATCTTCGCTGGCGCTTTTTCTAAAATACGCATAGCTTTCACCTACTTCTCCATCTAAACATAAGTATGAACATTGTATCACATTTGAAGTGCAGGATGAACATATCCATATTGCAGCCCATTACGTATTTATGTCCAAAATAAAAACCGGGGAACAGCACGTCCCCCGGGTCACATCCTTATCGGTTATTCTGATTCTGAGCCATTTGCTGTTCAGCGATTTCAATGGCGCGCTTTACCATGTTACCGGCATCGCGGGCGCGAATTTCGCCCCAGCCGCCATTTTTCACTGTGTCATAAAAACCAAGGTCTTTAGCCAGCTCATATTTAAACTCATCTGACATAACTCCACGACGTCTGCCCAAACGAAACAACCCCTTTTTTAGAAGTGATAGCCATTCGTGCACGCCACGATAAATATGTGACTGTTTTATCTTTTGTTATATCAGGCGGAACTTTCGTCATAATTACTGGAAACCAAAAAAGGCAAAACAAAAAGCAGTAAACAAAAGGTTCACTGCCCGTTAAAATGCCACTGAGCTTGCGGCGTCATCATTAAATGTCAACTCAACAGTCTCAGTCAAAATATCAGCATAACTGTATGAAACTCTTTCAAACGAATTCTCGTCTTGATCTAGTTGTATCACAAAAACAGAAGGGTACGTCTCAGCTAAAATGCCCGAACGCTCAATTGTTTTTCGGCGGCCACCGTTTGCTTTTAACGTCAGCCTTTTACCTAAATTCCCATCAAGCGATCTTTTAATATCGGACAACGTCTTCGCCATTGCATCCACCTCACTACATTTATTGTACAACACGAGCCCATTTTTGTCAAATAAAATTTAAATTATATCAACGTTAATAAGACGTTGTCAACAAAATTATTTTGACAAAATTCTATGATTCCTTAATTATTTTCCGCAAGTTTCGGTAAAATATGTATCATTATGTAAAATAAAAAACCCGCATAGTTTCCTATGCAGGTATTCATCTGTTAATTTGACTTATAAGGCATTCCAATTCTCAGCACTCCTCGTGTTTCTATACCTCCAAGCCCTTTCTCTCTTGTCAGCGTATTACGGAGCACTTCCCATACATTGATTCGTTCCATAAACGGCGTAAAACTGATTTTCGCAACGATATACACCGGATCAAGCGCATGAATGTTAACTCTTGATGGTGAACTCGCGAAATTGGCCCCCGCCCTTATCAGCGATTCAAAGTGAGATTGGCAGGCCCCAGCAAAAATAACAAGCTGATCTAAGTGAGGGATTTTTTTTCGTGCGTTTTGAACCGTTTCAACAAAATGCTTTGAATGTCTGTACGCGTTCAAATCATCAATGTTGCCCTTTTGCTTTGAGTACGCATCATGACCTGTTATCACCAAGATATCAGGTCGATATTTGTCGAGTAATTCTTCAATAGAAGCAGACATTTTCTTTTCATGACAATGGATGCCATAGACCGGCACTCCAATTTTCTTATAGACACTCAGGCATTTTTTCAGATATGCTTCATCCCCGTCCAAATGAAGCACTTTGCCCGGCATATGAAAATAATGCTCCTCATGCTGATACTGGCTTGTCGCATAGTACTCCTGCTTTTCTCTGAGCAGCTTATAATCCTGGCGGAGCAATTCGAGCGATTCATTCATTCTGCTCTCATCTTTCTTTTTCCGCATCATTTGCTCATCTTTTTTTACTGCTACAAGATCAGAAATATCCGCATCAGCAATCAGCCTGACTTCATCACCATGCAAAATAGCGATTGAATTTCCTTTGCTTGTTTGCTCTATTCCTATAATGCGAAACAAAACATCCATTTGATAGGATTTTCTGGCTACCATATCTCCTATTTGAAATTGCAAGTTCCTCACTCCACACATAGACTAAGCCTCATCATGAAAGAAAGAGCCTTGAGAAAGCGCCTTTTTTCGCTGAGTCCAAGTTTTTCTTCTCATTGAATGAAAGGTCCTTCTCTAGCCTATGTAGCGGCAGTCCAAGTGGTGCGCAAAACAAAAAGCCCTTTTAGAAAAGGGCTTTATACAATCCATTAGATAGCGCTGCAAACTCCTCAATAGACAGGGATTCTCCACGGCGCTTACCGTCAATATTTGTCTCTTCCAGCACTTGTTCAATCGCTGGCTTTTGCGCTTTTCCTTCAGGCAGGTTATTGACTAAGTTATTGAGCAGCGTTTTCCGGCGCTGAGCAAAGCTTGCCTTGATTAACTGAAAGAAAAATGCCTCGTTTTCCACGTCCACTGCCGGGCCGTCGCGGAGAATCAGCCGAATGACTGCGGAATCAACATTAGGCTGAGGAACAAACACAGTTTTCGGAACGGTCATCACCGTTTTGGCTTCAGTATAAAATTGCACTGCGATTGAAAGCGAGCCGTATTCCTTAGATGAAGGGTCTGCCGCCATGCGCTCTGCCACTTCTTTTTGCAGCATGACCACAATGCCTTTCAGCGGAAGATGTTCTTCAAGCAATTTCATGATAATCGGCGTTGTCACATAATAAGGAAGATTGGCTACAACCATGATCTCATCACAGCCTTGAAATTGTTCTTCAATAACTGATTTGACATCAGCCTTTAATACGTCCTGATGAATGATGGTGACATTGTCGTAAGGAGACAGCGTATCCTTTAAAATAGGCAATAATCGCTGGTCAATTTCAAATGCCGCGACCTTTTTTGCCCGCTTGGCAAGCTGCTCGGTCAAAGCCCCGATTCCCGGGCCGATTTCAATGACCCCTGTTTTCTCCGTCACTTCCGCGTGATCGACAATTCTGTCTAAAATGTTCGTATCAATTAAGAAATTCTGTCCTAAGCTCTTTTTAAAAGAAAAACCGTATTTTTTCAGTATCTCTTTGGTTCTTATCGGTGTCGCAATATCTTTATTCATTCTGTTCCTCCCGCATAACGGTATCGAGCGCACTCATAAAATCACTTTTTTTAATTTGAAACATTTGCAGCCGTTTTTGAAGCTGTTTGCCATTTGTATAGCCGATTTTCAACAGATCGCCCAGACGTTCGCGGCGGCGTTTGGCCGCAGATCCGCCAATCAGCCCTGCATGGATCAGATCCTCAGCTGAGATGTCACTCGGCTGGGCTTCCATTTCTTCATGCACGTTTTCTAAACATGCCCTAATGCTTTCAATCGATGCGTGCTCCACACCGATTCCCCGCTTGTTTTTAGGTTTGGCAAGATGCTTTGGCAAAAATGCATGCTTGCAGCCGGATACAGCCTCTGAAATGGTTTTGCGAATCTTCTCTCCCGGAAAGTCCGGGTCCGTTAAAATAATGACGCCTCTGGTCTTCTGGGCCAACCTGATTTGGTCAATCACATGAGCATCGATGGCTGAACCATTTGTTTCAATTGTGTCTGCATCAACAGCCAATTTGATGCGGGCCGTATCGTCACGTCCCTCGACCACAATAATCTCTTTAATTTTCATTATTGCCTCCAAAACAAAATAAAAACTTTTGTATATTTATGAAACTTTTTCTTATCTCGAGCGTCTAATAAACAGAAAATACACTTTGTTTATTATAACGAAAAAAACAGAGGGCGCAAAACCCTCTGAATACATAAGTATATATTAATTTAAAACTTTAATTTTGACTGTTTTATTTCCCCATCGGTACGCTGATGATTTTTCTGGGAAAAAGACGTCTATTTTGTTCCCTTTAATCGCTGAACCAGTATCTGCAGCAATCGCATATCCATAGCCTTCAACGTGGACTTTGGAGCCTAGCGGAATGACATTGGGATCTACAGCGATGACTTTCGCATTCGGATTATTTTTTAAATTAACGCCTGTAGCTGTATGACCTGAACAACCGCTGCAGCTTGCCGTATAAGCCGTAGATGAAACAGTCATGACTTTGCCAGTTGATTCATCGCTGCGGGACACAACTGTTTTTGAATCACCAGAAGCACTGACCTTTTCAACTTTTGGACTGCTTTGCTTCGTGCCGACAGCAATCACTTTATCCTTGCTTTGTTCAGCCGTTTCTTCTTTTACAAGCTCTCTGGACACTTCTTTGCCGTTTTCTTTAACGACTTCGAAATGTTTTTTAAGCTTGCCTTCTTTTCCTTTTTGGACGACTTTTTCTTCCCCTTTTTCAAGAGAAGCGTCTTCTTGCTTTTTCACATCGAACGCGATTTTCTCTTCAACTACATCGGTGACCTTTTCGATACGAGTAATTGTAATATCAGCCTTTCCTTTCGTCAGCTTTGCATCTAACGCAGGCTTGATTTTATCTTCGTCTTTTATGTTCATCTTTTGCTGTTTTAAAAAGTCAGCGACGGTAGTCGAAGTCGTCCAGATCTTCTTTTGTTTTCCTGCATCATTCACAGTCACCTGGAATGCGGGCTCTATGTTAATCTGCATGTCTTTCAAAATATCTGTATCTATTGCGGGATCAATTTGATCGTGTTCTTTCACATCAACATCTTGTTCGTCCAGTAATGCACCGACCGTTTTTGCTGTTGACCATAATGTCTTTTCTTTCCCGTTTATTGTAAGCTTGACAGGTTTTGCAGCCTCATACACAACGTCCATATCTGCTGTGATCTTTGTCTGTTTAGCAGGTGTGATCTTGTCTTCGTCTCTTGTCTTTATATCAAGCGTCTCCAAAAGATCACCGACTGTTTTTGCATGTGTGCGTATATGTTTCTTTTTGCCATTGATAGAAACTGAGACTGATTGTTTCATCAGCTCATGAGCCGCGTACGCAGTCCCGCTCCCTGCCAAAAGCAAACAAGCAGCAACCAGAATGACTTTGCTTTTGCTAAGCTTTACGGAAAACAGCTTTTTCATTTTTTGTGTGATGAAAAACGCCTCCTTCTCCTCGGAGAGATTATATAGAGTATCTAAAAGGCTGTCAACCCTCCTCTCTCTTTCTCCCAAAAGCCCAGTGTCTTCTTCATTATCCTGAAATACACTGAGAAACGGAAGAAAGACTTGTCGACAAACCTATCCTATGAGGAGAAGAAAGCATGTAGAACTTTTATGAATAAGCGCTGAAAAGGACAAGCTCTTACAAAACCCGCTAGCGTTTTTTGTCAGTTTATACGGAAAAGTCTTTTTGCATTTTCAGTCGTGATTGAAGCAACCTCTTCATAAGTCATTCCTTTTAATTCAGCAATTTGCTCAGCCACATATTTTACATAGCTTGGCTCATTTCTTTTCCCGCGGAAAGGATGAGGTGTAAGAAACGGGCAGTCCGTTTCAATCAACAAACGGTCATTCGGAATTTCCTTCACAACTTCCTTCGGCTTCTTCGCATTTTTGAATGTCACCGGTCCCCCGAATGATAAATAAAAATTCATTTTCATGCATTCTCTCGCCACTTCCGCACTTCCTGTAAAGCAGTGCATGATTCCGCCAACAGTTTCTGCGCCTTCCTCTTTCAAAATGGACACGACATCCTCCGTTGCATCACGGTTATGAATGATAATAGGTAAATTGACCTCTTTTGCTAAGGTGATTTGTTTTCTGAATACCTCTTTTTGAACGTCTTTAGGAGATTTATCCCAATGATAATCCAGTCCCATTTCACCGATCGCCACCACTTTTTCATGAGCAGAGAGCTCTTTAATCCATGCTAAATCTTCCTCAGTCATGTCGATTGCATCAACAGGGTGCCAGCCGATGGCTGCATAAATAAAATCATATTCCTCAATCATTTCCATTGCACGGGTAATGGTCGGACGATCAAAACCAACTACGACAATTCGTTCTACTTGTTCAGCTTTTGCCCGTTCAATCACCTCTTCCAGATCAGTATCATATTGTTCTGCATTTAAATGTGCATGTGTGTCAAACAACATAAGTAAAAAACTCCTTTCTTGTCGAAACACAAAAGGTGTTCGACGAATTGTTACACGTGAAACACCTTTTGTTTATCATTATTTAATTCTTGTGCCTGTCGGTAATGACTGATCGATAGATACGACTTTTAATGCGCCGTCTGCTTCCCCTGCAAGGATCATGCCTTGAGAAAGCTCGCCTCTCAGCTTAACCGGCTTTAGATTTGTTACACATACGAGTTTTTTGCCAATAAGCTCTTCAGGTGTATAATACTTCGCGATACCTGAAACAACTTGGCGTTTTTCAAAACCTAGATCCAGCTGCAGCTTCAATAAACGGTCTGCTTTTTTCACAGGCTCAGCCTCGATGACCTCTGCCACACGAAGCTCTACATCCATGAATTGATCAATCGTAATTTCCGGTAAGCGATCAACCTCTTGCGGCTCTTCTTCTTTTGTTTCTTCTTTAGCTGGCGCCGAGCCTTGCATCTTGCCTTTGATGTAAGCAATTTCTTCTTCTGCCTCTAAACGTGGGAATAACGGCTCACCTTTTTGCACTTTTGCATCTTTCAGTTGGCCGAAAGCTGTAATGCTGTCCCATGATTTCAACGTTTCATCCGTAATGCCCAGCTGCTCAAACATTTTCTCCGGTGTTTTTGTGAGGAACGGCTGAAGCAGTATTGCTGAAATACGCAATGATTCTGCCAAGTGATACATGACTGAATGAAGTTCTTCTTCTTTATCCGGATCCTTCGCAAGCACCCATGGAGCTGTCTCATCAATATATTTATTTGTACGGCTGATCAGCTGCCATAACGTTGAAAGAGCTACTGAGAACTCCATGTTTTCCATTGCCTTCTCGTAATTCTTTACTGTTTCTTCAGCGACTGAAGCGAGCGTTTGGTCAAATTCTGTTACAGCACCTTTGTAAGAACCGATTTGTCCGTCGAAATACTTATTGATCATCGCAACAGTACGATTCAATAGGTTTCCTAAATCATTTGCTAGATCATAGTTAATCCGCTCAACAAATCCTTCCGGCGTGAATACGCCGTCAGATCCGAATGGCACTTCGCGAAGCAGGTAATAACGTAGTTCATCTAAACCGTACCGTTCAATTAATGTAACCGGATCTACAACGTTCCCTTTTGATTTCGACATTTTTCCGTCCTTCATCAAAAGCCAGCCATGCGCAAATACTTGCTTCGGCAACGGCAAATCGAGTGCCATTAACATAATTGGCCAATAAATGGTGTGGAATCGCACAATCTCCTTACCGACTAAATGAACATCTGCAGGCCAATATTTTTGATAAAGCTCATCATTTTCTGTATCATAACCGAGTGCTGTTAAATAGTTAAATAGTGCGTCGATCCATACATATACAACATGTTTTGGATTTTCCGGCACCTTCACGCCCCAATCAAACGTGGTACGTGATACAGCTAAATCCTCAAGTCCAGGCTTGATGAAGTTGTTAATCATTTCATTTTTACGTGATTCCGGCTGGATGAATGTTGGATTTTCTTCATAGAACTTCAGAAGGCGATCGGCATATTTCCCCATACGGAAGAAATAAGATTCCTCTTTGATTAATTCCACCGGATGACCGCTGTCAGGACTTTTTCCGCCAATGACCTCTCCCTTTTCATTCCGTTCGATATCAACGAGCTGAGTTTCCGTGTAGAATGTTTCATCAGGAATACTGTACCAGCCTTCATATTGATCAAGATAGATGTCCCCATTATCAAGAAGTTTTTGAAAGACCTTTTCAATGACAACTTTATGCCGTTTTTCTGTCGTACGGATAAAATCATCGTTTGAGATTTCAAGTTGTTTCCAAAGTTTTTGAATATCTGCCGCTGCGCGATCCACATACTCCTGAGGTGTAATGTTTTCCTGCTCAGCTTTTTGTTGGATCTTTTGTCCATGCTCGTCCGTTCCCGTTAAATAACGAACATCAAACCCTTTTAATCTTTTGTAACGCGCCATTGCATCTCCCGCGACTGTCGTATACGCATGGCCGATATGTAATTTTCCGCTCGGATAATAAATCGGTGTTGTAATGTAAAAAGTATTGTTTTCTTGCGGCATCTTGAAACCTCCCAATCAGAATGTCAAAAAGCTCCCGCCCAAAGGACGAGAGCGGCGATAAGTGCAAATCATAAAATGATGATTATTTATATTTATCCTTTATCTATGATACCATCTTAGCCTTTAAGATCAAGAATATATACGTGTGCCAAGGAAAAGAATAATGAATTTGAAAAATCTTTTATGAAAGTAAAAAAAGTCTGTTCATGTCGAATTTTGTCGTATATAATCAAATAAAATAAACAACCTTAGTTCAAAAGTCTTGATTTAAAAGGATTTTTAGTAGGATAATAGCTTTATTAAAAATTTATAAAAAGCTGTTATTTCAGTAGTTTCTGATACATTACTGACTATAAGAACTAATTCTTACAATCAATAGCAAACAAAATGATTGACGATTATTGGAAACCTTGTTATGCTATGAAGGTAAGGATTTTGTCGAATAATGACGAAGAAAAATATAATTCAACCAAATAATCATCTCTTGGGAGGAGAAAGTTTATGAAATCTACTGGTATTGTACGTAAAGTTGATGAATTAGGACGTGTAGTTATTCCTATCGAGTTGCGTCGTACTCTAGGAATCGCAGAAAAAGATGCTCTTGAAATTTATGTTGATGATGAAAAAATCATCCTTAAAAAATATAAACCAAACATGACTTGCCAAGTAACAGGTGAAGTTTCTGATGATAACCTTAAACTTGCAAACGGTAAATTAGTTCTTAGTAAAGAAGGCGCTGAGCAAATCATCAGCGAAATCCAAAACCAGCTTCAAAACCTTAAATAATCATTTCTTTTACAAAAAACGTTCTTGTTATGACACAAGAACGTTTTTTTATTGCTGAATATGATAAGCATCGTACACTTCACGCTTTGGAACATTGCGATCAACTGCTGCTTTTTTTATAGCCTCTTTAGATGTAGCGCCTTTCGCGATGTAATGCTCGACATGTGCTTTAGGCGTGAGGGGCTCCCACCATTGTGCTTCCTCATCTGATTCTTCATTTTTATTGCCTTCTATGACGAGGCAAAACTCACCGCGTATCTGATCCTCGTTTGCCCATTCGATAACCTCAGATATCGTGCCTCTGATGAACTCTTCATATTTCTTGGTAAGCTCACGCGTCACAGCAATTTCTCGATCTCCTAATACCTCTGCCATCGCTGACAAGGTTTCCTTAAGTCTGTGAGGCGCTTCATAAAAGATGATCGTTTCCTGCCGTTTTTTCAGACTTTCCAGCTCCTTCTTCTTTTCTTTTTTCTGCCTGTTCAGAAAACCGTAAAAGAAGAAAGGCTGCGGGACAATACCAGAAGCGATTAGAGCCGTTAATGCAGCATTTGCTCCCGGCAGCGGCACAACATAACCGCCTATCTCCGTAAAATCCTTCACGATTTCCGCTCCCGGATCAGAGATGGTCGGCAGCCCAGCATCACTGACAAGGGCAATGTTTTTTCCGGTTTTGAGCCATTCAATGATTTTGTGTCCGCTGCTTTCTTTATTATGTTCGTGATAACTAACGAGCGGTGTTTCAATTTCGTATACATGACAAAGCTTTTTCGTTTGTCTCGTATCTTCCGCAGCAATTGCATCCACTGATTTCAGGGTGTCTATCGCCCGGAATGTCATATCCTCTAAATTTCCGATTGGTGTTGGGACCAAATATAGAATTCCCATGTCTGACTTTCCATTAAAGCTCATTTGGCGTCTTAACATATACAGCCTCCTTGCTGTTCCGCTTTTCTTCTATATAAAGCTCTTTTTTCTTCCGAGTCATTTTTTTGAAATAATATTCCGCCTGCATCGCTTCCCGCTTCGTTGAGAAAGCTTCGGCAAAAATCAATTCAACTGGACGTCTTACTTTTGTATACTTTGCGCCCTTCCCATCATTATGTGTTTTTACTCGTTTCTGCAGATCGTTGGTATACCCGGCATACCAACTATTGTCTTTACATTTCACAACGTAGAAAAAATGGTTATTTGTCTCCATATAAAATGGTCCTGATTTCTTTTGTGTATTCATTTTGTTCATTATAAACGAACAAAGGGGGGAGTATTTTTAAATCCGGACGTCCGCCTTTAATGCCTTCAACCAAAATGGTATTGGCTTCTTTCCCTTGCTTCGGATAGACAAATTGCACACGCTTCGGCTCGATTTGGTAAGCCTTCATCAGTTCAAAAATCTCTAATAGCCGTCCCGGCCGGTGAACAAGGGCTGCCTTTCCCCCTTGCTTGAGCAGCTTGCTGCTGACTGAAATGACATCCTCCAATGTGCAGTGAATTTCATGTCTTGCGATTCTAAGATGCTCATTCATATTTTGTTCTGTTTGCTTCGGCGTTTTAAAATACGGCGGATTGCAGGTGACAACATCATATCGATTATGTCCCAGCTTCTCCGGCATGTTTTTCAAATCCTCATGTATCATTTGAATCTGATCCTGTAGCTGATTATACTCCACACTGCGAACAGCCATATCATGGAGCCTTTCTTGAATTTCAACTCCAAGAATGTCCGCTTTTGATCTTGTGCTGAGCAGCAGCGGCACAATGCCATTGCCTGAGCATAGATCAACGATTTTTCCTTTTTGAATTGGAACGTAGGCAAACTTGGACAGCAGCACAGCGTCCAATGAAAATGCAAACACCGTTGGACTTTGTATGATTTTCATGTCCTCTGCCAGCAAATAATCTAATCTTTCATCATCACGTAATGAAACCATCTTCTTATCCTTTCAGTACCTTTGAAAAAGGCTCCCGTCTTATGCGGAAGCCTTTTCCTTATTTTTTATTTAAGAATGACAGACAGAACAGACAATCTTCTTTTCGAACACTTCCATAGTGAACATTGCAGATATGAAATCCTTCTTGATACAGACGTGCCAGATTATCATATCCTTCCCCTATATCAGTTTGCTCTGTCTTCTGTGTTTTTGATTCTTTTTTATCAGCTTTGAACTTTTCAATCTGCTGCGTCGTATCGTCCAGCCGTTTGCGCAAATTCTTGTTTTCAAGCTGTAAATGATGATTTTCTTCAATCATCTCACCGATATGCTGCTTCAAATCCCCCAGCTGTCGGTACAGTGAGCCAATTTGTTCTTCTAAGTTAATGACGGTATCAAATAACTCTTTTTTATCCAAGGTTCCACACCTCGTTAATCTGTGGTTTGTGCGGATACGACGCCCTCTTCCAAGAGCTCTTCCCAAGTATATTCTATCACTTTTTCACGGTTTATCAGTTCCACCTGAAGCACCCGTTCCAGAATATTAAGTCCGACGACCTTTGCAGGGCCGTTGGCTGTCGTAATCATTTCTCCTATATCCGGAAGCTGTTCTTTGGCCGTCTCATACTCATCGTTCTCATATTTTAAACAGCACATCAGACGTCCGCAAAGACCTGAAATCTTCGTAGGATTTAAAGACAAGTTTTGGTCCTTGGCCATTTTAATGGAAACAGGTTCAAAATCTCCAAGGAACGTTGAACAGCAAAGCATTCTTCCGCAAGGACCGATTCCTCCGAGCATTTTCGCCTCATCCCTTACTCCGATTTGACGCAGCTCAATTCTTGTTTTAAAGATAGAGGCCAAATCTTTTACAAGCTCTCTAAAGTCTACCCGACCGTCAGCAGTGAAGTAAAAAATAACTTTATTGCGGTCAAACGTAAATTCAACATCGACCAGCTTCATATCCAAGCCATGTTCAGCCACTTTCTTTTGACAGATGTCAAATGCTGATAAAGCTTCCTGTTTGTTTTCTTCTACGATGAGAAGGTCACGCTCGTCAGCCACACGTATCACTTTTCGAAGGGGCAGCACGACGTCGTGCTCATCCACCTGTTTATTCGCAATCACGACCTGGCCGTACTCAACGCCTCTGACAGTTTCTACAATAACGCAGCTGTCATGTTCTATATGAAATCCATTTGGATCAAAATAATATATTTTACCCGCTTTCTTAAAGCGGACTCCAATTACATTGTACAAGCTTATCCCTCCTGCAACATTAACACCAAGTGCTCCATTAATCCTTGTACATTCACATTGGAATGAAGCCGTTTCTTTGCTTCTAAAACAGCAAGAATCTGATTCGTAACGCTTTGTTGTGTCGATTGTAACGCATGCTGTTTTATTGATTGGAATAAGTCTTGATAAATCAATTTATCTTCATTTCCTATTTGGATGGACAACACATCGCGATATATCAATAAGAGCATATCAAGACCCATTTCTTGATGGGTTTTTTCTTTGAAAAAGGGCATCCATTGATCTTGAATAAAGAAAAAAGCATGTCCTTTCCGCTGGTGTAGGACTTCATACAATTTTATCACTTTCGCTCTAGACTCTGCAAACTCATCATTTCGACTCAATTCGACTGCTTCTGCTACATTATTGGTCATGTTGGCCAGAAGCCTTGCCATATGAGGCGAGACCTCTTGTTCGATGAGTCTATCTTCAATTGCTTTGGGCTGCAAAGGCTGAAAGGGAAGGGTTTGGCACCTTGAAATGATGGTATCCAATAACCGTTGGGGCTGCTCCGTGATGAGGATGGCCATTGTATCTTTATTCGGTTCTTCTAAAAATTTCAGCAGGCTGTTCGCCGCATTCGCTGTCATTTGATCTGCATGAGAAATAATATACAGCTTTTTATGCGATTCAAGCCCTGTCTTAGAAAACTCCTCTTGTAGCGCTTGAATTTGCGCCTTTTTGATCGATAAACCATCAGGCTGGACAAGATGGAGATCAGGGTGGTTCCCTGACTCAATCCGTTTACAGTTTCGGCAGCTCTCACAAGGCTCCGCGCCAACCTCCAGGCAAAAAAAGCTTTTCGCAAGAAGCAGCGCGGCATCAAGCTTGCCTGTTCCTTTTTTTCCCTCAAACAAATAAGCGTGTGATAGTCTGTCCTTCTCAATACTATTATATAAAAGCTTCATCACTCTGGGCTGAAGCTCGTTCATTTCATTCCAAGATATTGCCATTATATCACTCTCTATGTGTAAAGGTTAATCAATAAACCTTTTATTTCGCCAATACGCTCCAGCAAATCAATTGCCGGTTTTTCCTGATCCATCATCTCTTCCGTAAGCTGTATCAATTTGTCGTCGATTTCTTTTACAAGTCCCAGCGTTCTGCTGTTGCCATATAGGTCAAAGCTTTTCGATGTTTCATGTGAAAGCCCGCTGTCTACGGCCTCTTTGACAAAACGCTTCACCTGTCCTTTGAACCTCGCCAAGTCTTTAAAATTGCGGGATTTCGTCAACCTTTTTCCAAATGCCTCGATATCTGATAACAGCCGAGTGAGCTGATCAAATTTCAATTTGCTGCTTTGGTTTTCCATCGATGTTTTAAACGACGCTGTCATCTCAGATGTTTTCACAGAAGGAAGCTGTTTATTATCTATAAATGTACGTATATCTTTATTAATTTTCACAGTTTCAAATCCTTAAAATTGATGAAATTCATCGACTGGAAGGACAAATACTGTCGCTCCGCCAACTTCCACTTCGACTGGATAAGGGACATATGAATCAGCATTTCCACCCATTGGAGATACAGGCGCAATCATCTGATCACGTTTCTGTCCGTTTTCTTTAATGAGGCTCAATGCTTTATCGACGCGTATATCTTCGACACCAATCATAAACGTTGTATTACCTGATTTTAGAAATCCTCCCGTCGTCGCAAGCTTTGTCACTCTAAAGTTGTGATCCGTTAAGGTTTTCAAAAGCCGGTTGCTGTCCTGATCTTGTACAACTGCCACTATCAATTTCATCTGTGAAGGCCTCCTTTAGATTGGAAACAACAATGATCTCGTTTACATTATTATATCAACTATTGGTAAACAGGTCACAATTGAATTTTTTTCAACGCTTCATTGATCACCTTCATAACGTCCTGAACAACGAGGTCTTTGGATTGGCTGGCATCAACAGAGTGAAATCTTTCCGGGAATCGTTTCATCAACTCTTGATAACCTTCCTGTACCTTTGTATGGAAGCTTAATTTTTCTAAATCGAGCCTGTTTTTCTCCCGCGAGCCGTTTGCGTAAATGCGCTTCAGTCCTTCTTCCGGACTAATTGAAAAATAAACCGTTACATGGGGCATCATATCGCCGATAGCAAACTCATTAATTGACAGAACCTCATCAATCCCAAGTCCTCTGGCATATCCTTGGTATGCAAGCGAGCTGTCTATGAATCTGTCACAAAGAACGACGTGCCCCTGTTCCAATGCTGGTTTTACTTTTTCAACTAAATGCTGGCGTCTTGCAGCCGCATATAAGAGAGCTTCTGTTTTTGGGTCCATTAATGTGTTGTTCTCATTCAGAATGACCTCTCGAATTTGTTCTGCAATATCTATGCCGCCTGGCTCTCGAGTTGCTGTAACCTGAAGGCCCTCAGCTGTCAGTATGTTGTTGATTTCCTGCAGAACAGTCGTTTTCCCCGCACCTTCTGGACCTTCGAATGTAATAAATAAACCGCTCATGATTTCTCCTCTTCTATATAAACAAGTAGTTGTTTCTCTTTGATTTTCGTATTCCCTTGAACATGCATTTTCATGCTGATCAAGCGGCTGAGCTTTTGCACACTTTCTTTTGTCATTCTTTCTCCCGCCATAATCATCGGAATACCCGGAGGATAAGGAATGACATCCTCTGCGTTCAGCCGGCCTGCCGCTTCATCAAAGTCCACATATTCTTTTTTGAACGTTTGCAGCTCTTTTTTTTGATAAGGCAAGACAGTAACAGGCCGCGTTGCCCATTCTCCAGAAACAAACACCTGATCGGGAGGCGTTTTTTCAATCTCTTCATCAATGAATTTTATCGTTTCAGCGCTTATTCTGCGATTTCCTCCCAATGGAAGAACGAGCAAGACTTGATTTTCATCCGCAAGCTCAGTGAATATGTTGGCACGTTCTAATATGTTTTGCAGCGTATACCCTGAATGCCCACGTTTTGAACGTAATGTAAGCTTGAGGGGATCCGTTATCATCCGTGGATCGGCCGGCTTGACAGCTTCTGCATTTCTAAGTGAATCAAACGTTTGTTTAAGTAATTGTATTCGCTGCAGAATGTCAGAAAGCTTTTGTTCTTCTATTATATGCTGTACATAAGCGCGGGCAATGTCTAACGAAGCCATAATCGGATAAGAAGGGCTGCTGCTTTGTAATCGATTTAAATACTCTGCCACCCGATTCCGGTCAACTCTGCTGCTGTTAAGGTGCAAATAAGAACCCATCGTCATGGCAGGCAGCGTTTTATGAGCCGACTGAACAACGATATCTGCCCCCATCGTTAAAGCTGAGGACGGAAAAGGCTCCCCTAAAATAAAATGTGCGCCATGCGCTTCATCGACTAAAACAGGAATCCCGTAATGATGGGCCTCTGAAATGATTTCGGTCAAATCAGCACTATGCCCGTAATATGTCGGATGGGTCAGCACCAAGCCTTTCGCATCTGGATATGCTGCCAAGGCTTCTTTAACTGTTTTTAACGGAACATGAGTAGGCACATGCATCGCTGAATCAATGTCGGGTGCAAGATAAACCGGCTCAGCACCAGCCATATCAACAGCATGAAACACAGATTTATGACAGTTTCTTTGAACCAGAATGATATCACCCGGTTCACAAACAGATAAGATCATCGCTAGGTTCCCGACAGTTGTTCCATTCACCAGAAAAAAACTTTCCGTTGATCTATATAATTGACTGACAAGCTCCTGTGCTTCCTTAATTACCCCAGAAGGATGATGGAGGTCATCCAGTCCTGTCAGTTCAGTTACATCAATGGTAAGAAGCGGACCGAATAACGACTTAGCGTCATCAAAAAAGACATCTCCATTGTGATGTCCCGGAACATGAAATGAATGAGAATGTCTTCTCGCATGTTGAATCAGTGCTTTATATAAAGGTGTGTTCATTAAAACAATCCTTTGAATGTGTTTTCTTATCCTTATTATATCGTGCCTCTGACAGAACTTAAAGATAAGACTTACTGGTAACTACCTTTCCTTCATCGTAAGCAGCTTATGCTTCAGATCGTCTTCCATCACCATGAGTTCTTCTTCTGCCCGACGGCGTTTGATTCGTCCTTCTTCTTGTATGGTCAGCGTTTCTTCAAGCGTGCTTATTAAACTTTCCTGCACCTTTTTTAACGTATCGATATCTACAAGGCCTCGTTCATTCGCCCTCGCAGTTTCAATTGTATTGGTCTTCAAAAGCTCCGCATTTTTCAGCAAGAGCTCGTTGGTTGTATCTGATACTTTTTGTTGGGCATCTACTGCATTGCGCTGCCTTAAAAGCGTCAGCGCAATCGCTACTTGGTTTTTCCAAAGCGGAATCGCTGTCACAATGGATGACTGAATTTTTTCAGCTAACGCTTGATTTGTATTCTGAATCAGCCTGATTTGCGGGGCACTTTGGATTGTGATTTGCCTGCTGAGCAGCAAATCATGCACCCTTTTATCTAAACGGTCAGCAAATTGAACCAAATCGTTTACTTCTTGAACTGCCATTTGGTTGTGTTCGCTTGATTCAGCCTTTTGCTTCAATTGAGGGATTGTTTTTGTTTTTAATTCCTCCAGCTTCAGTTCTCCCGCAGCAATATATACATTCAACGCCGTGAAATACTCTTTATTTTTTTCGTATAGCTGCTCTAATAGCTTATTGTCACTGATTAAAGCATTTCTAGAGTGTTCCAGCTTCAAGCTGATTCTGTCTATCTGTACGCTGGTCTTTTGATATTTAGACAGCACCTCCTGAAGAGAATTCGACACTCTTCCAAACACGCGCGAAAAAAATCCTTTTTTCCTAGACTGAAGATCATCGGGATTTACTTGCTCCAGCTTTTTCATCAGCTCTCCAAGTATTTCGCCAATCTCCCCGACATCCTTCTTTTGAACATGATCAATCATAGTATGAGAAAAATTCAGCAGTTTGGACTGAGCTTGTGAACCGTATAAGACAATACTTTGCATATTTTTATGATCGATCTGCCCAGCAAGCTGAATTGCTTTTTCCTTGTTTTCCTCGGGAAGAACATCAATAAGGCGCACTTGCTGCTTCTCCGCTTTTACTGCCTCCGCCTCTATTTCTCCAAAAGGGTCCGCCAATAACTCATCGATATGAAGGTCGCTTTGATCTCGGTCCATCGCTCTTACCCTCTTCCATTATTTCTTTAATGAATGCTTCGCTGCATCTAATTCAAATTGCAGTTCGTCAATATCATCACCCATTAATTGAGTTAAATCTTCCTCTAAACGCTTTGTCAGTTCAGCGAGTGTGATGCGTGCCTCACTCAGTGACGTCGACAGCTCTTTGCTTTTTTTCGGATGTGATGATAAAAAGGCATACTTCTCTGTCAGTTCAACAACTGAATCGAGCGTTTGGTAAAAAAATCGCTCAGCCTGATAAAACCGCTTCGGTTCTTTTTTTGTAAGAATATAAATCCTTCTGACAAGTCTCAGCATTTCTGCATTTTGTTTAAACATTTGTATGCTTTTCGCTTGAAATAAAGCTTTTCGAAGGCGTATGATTTTATGCCTTGCTTCCTCTAGGTTTTTCTTTATATAGGCATATTCTCTTCCTGTCAGTCCATGCTTCTTGAGAAACAACCGCCTTGAATTCCAAACACCAGTTGTATATACGACTAGTCCTGAAGCGAGCCCATATACAAATGATAAAAAAAGAGGCTGATTCAGACCGAAAAAGCACAGTATTCCTATGAAAACAAAAGTCGCACTGCTCGTGAAACTCCATATTAAAAAGTGAAGAAATCTCTGCATGAGATCATCGACTCCTGTGTATATTCTCAGTTTTAATATTATTATCTACTACGATCAATCCCTAAACAAGTTTCATTACTTTTTATTAACTCATTTCTTTTAAAAGAATACAAAAAAAGACCTCTTCAGGTCTTAAGAATATAATGGCGGTGTATGAATGCTTTTAAGCTTTTTTACATAAAAGGCATAGTCAGGATCTGAAGTTGATGTAGAAATTACTTTTCTCTCACAATCTAAGCATATGAATTTCGTATAAAGATGAATGCCTCTATCCTTCTCTTGATCACAAATTACACATGTACGATTTAGTTTACCTGTTTCGTCCATCGTCCCCACCTC
>NZ_CP026362.1:3547500-3567500 GCF_004116955.1 Bacillus vallismortis
TTGGCATTTCACCCCTACCCACACCTCATCCCCGCACTTTTCAACGTGCGTGGGTTCGGGCCTCCATTCAGTGTTACCTGAACTTCACCCTGGACATGGGTAGATCACCTGGTTTCGGGTCTACGACCACGTACTCATGCGCCCTATTCAGACTCGCTTTCGCTGCGGCTCCGCATCTTCTGCTTAACCTTGCACGGGATCGTAACTCGCCGGTTCATTCTACAAAAGGCACGCCATCACCCGTTAACGGGCTCTGACTACTTGTAGGCACACGGTTTCAGGATCTCTTTCACTCCCCTTCCGGGGTGCTTTTCACCTTTCCCTCACGGTACTGGTTCACTATCGGTCACTAGGGAGTATTTAGCCTTGGGAGATGGTCCTCCCGGATTCCGACGGAATTTCACGTGTTCCGCCGTACTCAGGATCCACTCAGGAGAGAACGAAGTTTTGACTACAGGGCTGTTACCTCCTATGGCGGGCCTTTCCAGACCTCTTCATCTACCTCGTTCCTTTGTAACTCCGTACAGAGTGTCCTACAACCCCAAGAGGCAAGCCTCTTGGTTTGGGCTAATCCCGTTTCGCTCGCCGCTACTCAGGGAATCGCATTTGCTTTCTCTTCCTCCGGGTACTTAGATGTTTCAGTTCCCCGGGTCTGCCTTCTCATATCCTATGAATTCAGATATGGATACCACTCCATTACGAGTGGTGGGTTTCCCCATTCGGAAATCTCCGGATCAAAGCTTGCTTACAGCTCCCCGAAGCATATCGGTGTTCGTCCCGTCCTTCATCGGCTCCTAGTGCCAAGGCATCCACCGTGCGCCCTTTCTAACTTAACCGTTAAAAAGAATCACTATGTGATATCTTGTGTTACTAATTGAATGTGATGTCTACTGTTATCTAGTTTTCAAAGAACACGTTGGTGGAGCCTAGCGGGATCGAACCGCTGACCTCCTGCGTGCAAAGCAGGCGCTCTCCCAGCTGAGCTAAGGCCCCAATATTTAAGATGGTGGGCCTGAGTGGACTCGAACCACCGACCTCACGCTTATCAGGCGTGCGCTCTAACCAGCTGAGCTACAGGCCCATCTTAACTTATAAGGAACAAAGTTCCTTCAAAACTAAACAAGACAGGGAACGTTCTGTTTATAAGACCCAAGGTCTTATATTCCGTAATATATCCTTAGAAAGGAGGTGATCCAGCCGCACCTTCCGATACGGCTACCTTGTTACGACTTCACCCCAATCATCTGTCCCACCTTCGGCGGCTGGCTCCTAAAAGGTTACCTCACCGACTTCGGGTGTTACAAACTCTCGTGGTGTGACGGGCGGTGTGTACAAGGCCCGGGAACGTATTCACCGCGGCATGCTGATCCGCGATTACTAGCGATTCCAGCTTCACGCAGTCGAGTTGCAGACTGCGATCCGAACTGAGAACAGATTTGTGGGATTGGCTTAACCTCGCGGTTTCGCTGCCCTTTGTTCTGTCCATTGTAGCACGTGTGTAGCCCAGGTCATAAGGGGCATGATGATTTGACGTCATCCCCACCTTCCTCCGGTTTGTCACCGGCAGTCACCTTAGAGTGCCCAACTGAATGCTGGCAACTAAGATCAAGGGTTGCGCTCGTTGCGGGACTTAACCCAACATCTCACGACACGAGCTGACGACAACCATGCACCACCTGTCACTCTGCCCCCGAAGGGGATGTCCTATCTCTAGGATTGTCAGAGGATGTCAAGACCTGGTAAGGTTCTTCGCGTTGCTTCGAATTAAACCACATGCTCCACCGCTTGTGCGGGCCCCCGTCAATTCCTTTGAGTTTCAGTCTTGCGACCGTACTCCCCAGGCGGAGTGCTTAATGCGTTAGCTGCAGCACTAAGGGGCGGAAACCCCCTAACACTTAGCACTCATCGTTTACGGCGTGGACTACCAGGGTATCTAATCCTGTTCGCTCCCCACGCTTTCGCTCCTCAGCGTCAGTTACAGACCAGAGAGTCGCCTTCGCCACTGGTGTTCCTCCACATCTCTACGCATTTCACCGCTACACGTGGAATTCCACTCTCCTCTTCTGCACTCAAGTTCCCCAGTTTCCAATGACCCTCCCCGGTTGAGCCGGGGGCTTTCACATCAGACTTAAGAAACCGCCTGCGAGCCCTTTACGCCCAATAATTCCGGACAACGCTTGCCACCTACGTATTACCGCGGCTGCTGGCACGTAGTTAGCCGTGGCTTTCTGGTTAGGTACCGTCAAGGTGCCGCCCTATTCGAACGGCACTTGTTCTTCCCTAACAACAGAGCTTTACGATCCGAAAACCTTCATCACTCACGCGGCGTTGCTCCGTCAGACTTTCGTCCATTGCGGAAGATTCCCTACTGCTGCCTCCCGTAGGAGTCTGGGCCGTGTCTCAGTCCCAGTGTGGCCGATCACCCTCTCAGGTCGGCTACGCATCGTTGCCTTGGTGAGCCATTACCTCACCAACTAGCTAATGCGCCGCGGGTCCATCTGTAAGTGGTAGCCGAAGCCACCTTTTATGTTTGAACCATGCGGTTCAAACAAGCATCCGGTATTAGCCCCGGTTTCCCGGAGTTATCCCAGTCTTACAGGCAGGTTACCCACGTGTTACTCACCCGTCCGCCGCTAACATCAGGGAGCAAGCTCCCATCTGTCCGCTCGACTTGCATGTATTAGGCACGCCGCCAGCGTTCGTCCTGAGCCAGGATCAAACTCTCCATAAAGTAATGGAGCGCAGATTAAGTTCGTCACATCCTGTGACAACATCTGCATGACCTGCATCGTGCAGGCCCCTGACTACGCACATCGCTGTGCGATTTGTTTAAAACTGAATTAACAGGTACGTTTTGTCTTGTTTAGTTTTCAAAGAACTTTACTGCCGCTCTTTAAGCGACTTTATAATCATATCATTTCCTGTCGCTTTCGTCAATAACTTTTTTCAATGACTTAATGTCGAAAAAGTGTTTCGTCATCAGCGACGTATATTAGAATAACACCTTAGGTAACTAAAGTCAACATATAATTTCATTAAATGATGAATTGTTTAATGACGACTAATGCCGCTATTCCCGGCACTCCTAAAATCCCACTGATCATTGTAGTGACAAGGTTGATCGGCACATGAATGCCAAGACTGCCGCCAAACATATTTACACAAACCAGCAGCAAAGCGCCCGCCACAAATTTAACAGCTGTGATGCCAATCCACTTTAAAGGTTTTGCAGCTGAACCTGATAAAAATAGAAGAATAACCAGTCCTAAAATAATCCCTATAATCAAAATAGGCTCCATGAATCTTCCCATCTCCTTTGCTTATTCTAGTACAAGCTTATGAGAAGACCCAGGAGTTTAGACCACTTACTTCCACCGGCTGATTTTTAAATTACGCTGCTTGGCTTCCCTCAGGTAAAAAAAATACTTCGCTTCAGCTACTTTCAGTTCGTACAACACTTCATCAGATGGTTCTAAGCTTTTTTCAACCAGCTTTTTCTGCCTGTTCCATTCTTCCTTTTGTTTAAAAAGCTGTTCAATTAGTTTTTCATCAAACTCTCTTCTTAATGTTTTCCTGCGAAGAAAACCCATGGATCGCTTTTTCCTCCTTACAATTCACGTCTTCCTTCAAGTGCTTTAGAAAGAGTGACCTCATCCGCATATTCCAAATCACCGCCGACAGGCAGTCCATGGGCAATACGGGAGAGTTTAATACCAGACGGCTTCAAGAGCCTTGATATATACATCGCCGTTGCTTCCCCTTCTATATTAGGGTTTGTCGCGAGAATCACTTCTGTCACTTGATCATCCTGTAATCGTTTTAACAATTCTGGTATTTTAATATCCTCTGGTCCGATACCGTCCATTGGAGAAATGGCGCCGTGGAGAACGTGGTACTGTCCGTTGTATTCCTTCATTTTCTCCATAGCGATTACATCCTTAGGGTCTTGCAAAACACAGATAACAGACTTATCCCTGCGCGTATCTTCGCAAATATAGCATGGGTCCTGATCTGTGATATGCCCGCAAACTGAACAATATGTCAGATTGCGTTTCGCATTTACTAATGCTTTCGCAAAATCTAATACCACATCTTCTTTCATACCTAGAACAAAAAAAGCCAGACGAACCGCTGTTTTCGGTCCGATCCCTGGCAATTTCATAAAGCTGTCTATCAGCTTTGATATTGGTTCAGGATATTGCATGTTCTTTTATCCCCCTAGAATAAACCTGGCATGTTCATTCCTTTTGTAAATTGACCCATTGTTTCGTTTGTGATCTCGTCAACTTTTTTCAAAGCTTCATTCGTTGCAGCGAGCACTAAATCCTGAAGCATATCGATATCTTCGGGATCAACGACTTCTTCTTTGATGATGACATCCAGGATTTCTTTTTGGCCGTTTGCTTTTACTGTAACCATACCGCCGCCCGCAGACCCTTCAATAACCTGTTCTGCAAGCTCTTCTTGAGCCTTCGCCATATCCTTTTGCATTTTTTGCATTTGTTTCATCATTTTTTGCATATTTCCCATTCCGCCACGCATAGCATTCACTCTCTTTCATTTTGTTAGTCTTTTATTTCAATTAAATCCGCTCCGACAAGCTTTTTCGCCTCGGCAATAAGCGGGTCTTCTTCAGCCGGTTCATTTGATCCTTCATTTTCCTGCTGATGATCCACTAAAAATTCTTCTCTTATTTTACCCCATTGTGCTTCTGGAACGCCAATCAAATCCATTCTTTTTCCGAGCATCGATTCTAAAATCTGCTCAAGATTGGTTCGGACTCCGTTGTTGTCTTCGGCAACCATTTTACAATGAATTTCATATTTGAATTTCAGGACAAATGCCACTGAGGCTGCAGCAACAGGTTCACTGTCATTCAGCAAAGCCGCATGCGAAACTTTGTTTTGCTGTTTGAGATGGGCAAGAAGTTTGCCCCAGGTGTTTTTGAGCTGATCAAGATCCGGTCTCGTCGCTTCCTTCAAAATTTCATGAATTCTGCCTACTGGCACTTTGTAATTCGATTTCCCGCCCTTTGGCACACGCGGTGCTTCTTTTTTCGGGCTTTCCGCCGCCGCTTTAATGCCTGTTGTTTTGAGCCGCTCCACTTCCTGCTCGAGTTGTTGAATTTTATTCATTAGCATATCGACTTCCGGAAGCTCAGCTGCTGATTGATGAGACGTTTGGCAAATCTTCACCACTGCCACTTCAAAAAAGATACGGGGATGATTTGTCCATTTCATTTCTTGATGACTCTTGTTCAGAATATCAATCATTTCATATATGGCCTGCGTCGGAATCTGTTCGCTGAGTCCCCGGAACGTTTCATCGACTTTTACTTTTTCAAGCACCCCTTCTAAGCCTGGGGCTGTTTTGTACAGCAGCATGTCCCTAAAATAGAAAATCATATCCTCTATCAGCTTAGCTGGGTCTTTCCCTTGCTGCAGCAGTTCGTTTAATGTTTCCAGTGCATCAGAAACGTTTTTATCATGCAAGGATTGTGCAAGCTTTCCTATATAAAATTGAGAAACTGCTCCAGTAATCAGAAGCGCATCATCGACTTTGAGCTCCTCGCCGCTAAATGACACCGCCTGATCAAGAAGGCTCAGGGCATCTCTCATCCCGCCGTCTGCAGCACTCGCGATAATATCAAGCGATCCTTCCTCCACTTGCAGCTGTTCAGCATCAACAATTTTGTTCATACGGCCGACAATCGCTTGGGACGTAATTCGTTTAAAATCAAAACGCTGACATCTGGAGATAATGGTTAAAGGGATTTTGTGCGGTTCGGTTGTTGCTAAAATGAAAATACAATGCTCTGGCGGCTCTTCTAGTGTTTTTAGCAATGCGTTAAAGGCGCCGATAGAAAGCATATGCACCTCATCTATGATATATACCTTATATGTGACGGCCGACGGGGCAAACTTCACCTTATCGCGTATGTCACGAATCTCATCAACACCGTTATTGGATGCGGCGTCAATTTCTATGACATCGGATATTGACCCGTTTGTTATCCCTTTACAGGCCGCACATTCGTTGCATGGCTCATCAACAGGCGCATGTTCACAGTTGACAGCTTTGGCAAATATTTTGGCTGCACTGGTTTTTCCCGTTCCCCTCGGCCCGGAAAACAAATAGGCGTGAGAAAACTTCTTTTGCAAAAGGGCATTTTGCAGCGTTTTTGTAATGTGTTCTTGTCCCACCACATCTTCAAAGCGCTGAGGCCTGAATACTCGATATAAAGCTTGGTAACTCACGGGTTTGCCCTCCTCCGTTATTCATCATTCCCATTATACATGAACCTTGTTTCGATTCCAAAAGCTCTTTTCACATAACAAAAAACTCACCTAATAATAGGTGAGTTTGAAAATTTGATGATTGATTTACCGTGCACCTTCTGTCGATTCGCTACCCTAAGCGTTACTTAAGCAGTTAGCTCAGCTCAGGCAACCCTGCGGCACATGAGAGGTTTCACTTAATGCTGCTTCCTTCCGGACCTGACATGGTTCATGAATTCCCATTGCGCAGGACCCAAACGTCAACACCACTTACTTAAGGCAGACCTTAAAGTAAACGAACCTCGAGAAGGGATTCGGCCCTGCTAGAGCGGATTGCAGGTACAGGGCACCGCTACCTCCCCGCTTAGCACGGCAAAATAAATATCAAATTTTATATCGCATCTATTGTGATGCATACATAAGTATATCGTTTCCCCCTAAAAATTGCAACCGGACTACTCAGACAAGTTTTTCCTAAAGGCTTTCTTCTTTTTTCGCAGTTCTTTAAAAAACGAACTGAGCATTTCTCCGCATTCCTCCTCAAGCACCCCGCTTACCACTTCAGCCTGATGGTTAAAGCGCTCTTCCTGCAAAAGGTTCATAAGTGTGCCTGAACAGCCGCCTTTAGGGTCAAACGCACCGAATACCACTTTTTCCACTCGCGAAAGCACGACGGCACCAGCACACATCGGACAAGGCTCTAGCGTCACATAGAGAGTTGCCCCTTCCAGCCGCCACGTCCCCAGTGCCTTACACGCTTCATCGATCACAAGCATTTCCGCATGTGCGATTGACCGCTGCTCCGTCTCTCTTAAATTATGTGCACGCGCTACGACTTTGTCATTGACGACAAGCACAGCGCCAATCGGCACTTCACCTTTCTCTTCAGCTTTTTTCGCTTCTTTCATTGCTTCTTTCATATAAAGTTCATCTTGTGTCATAAGGGTAAGCTCTCTTTTCAAAGTTTTTTCATTGCCAAAAAAGGCTACATACTAACTATAACGAAAACGGAAAGGAGACTGTCGATTGTCCAAAACAGACACAGCTCTACTCATTGTAGACATGATCAATAATTTTGAGTTTGATATGGGAGAAAGCCTTGCTAAAAAAACAGAAAAAATCGTTCCTCATATTTTATCATTAAAGGAGCATGCGAGACAAAATGACTGGCCGATTATTTACATTAATGATCATTACGGGCTTTGGCAAGCTGATATCAAAAATATTCAGCGAGAATGCACAAATGAAAGAAGCAAGGAAATCATCACAAAAGTCGCGCCGGATGATGCTGATTATTTTTTAATCAAACCGAAGCATTCCGCTTTTTACGAAACAGCACTCCACACTCTCCTTACCGAATTACAAGTGAAGCATATTATCTTAACAGGCATAGCCGGTAATATTTGCGTGCTGTTTACCGCCAATGACGCATACATGAGAGAATACAATATCACGATTCCTAAGGATTGCATCGCCTCAAATCGTGACGAAGATACCGAATTTGCCTTAACCATGATGGAGAATGTTCTTTTGGCAAAAATCACGACGGAAGAACAAATTACAGAAAAATAAACATGATCAGCGTCTTTCTTTCATACATTGATAGCGATATGAAAGGAGGCGTTTTTCATTCAAATTTATGTGGTGAAACAAGGCGACACTCTTTCTGGTATCGCTTCACGCTACAGAACAACTGTAAATGAGATCGCAGAAACGAATGAAATACCGAATCCCGACAGCCTTGTTGTCGGACAAACCGTTGTCATTCCAATAGCCGGCCAGTTCTATGATGTCCAACAAGGTGATACCCTGACGTCCATCGCGCGGCGGTTCAATACTACAGCAGCCGAGCTTGCCAGGATTAACCGCATCCAGTTAAACACCGTGCTGCAGATTGGTTTCCGTTTATACATTCCACCCATTCCTAAACAAGACATCGAGTCAAATGCTTATCTTGAACCACGCGGAAATCAAATCAGCGAAAATCTTCAGCAGGCGGCCCGGGAAGCGTCACCCTACTTAACGTATCTTGGCGCATTCAGTTTTCAGGCACAGCGTGACGGGACCTTAGTCGCCCCGCCTTTAACGAACTTAAGAAGCATTGCGGAGAATCAAAACACGACATTGATGATGATTATAACGAACCTTGAAAATCAGGCATTCAGCGATGAGCTCGGCCGGATCATCTTAAACGACAATGCTGTGAAAAGAAGACTTTTAAATGAAATAGTCGAGAATGCCAGAAGATATGGGTTCTATGATATTCATTTTGACTTTGAATATTTGCGGCCTCAGGATAGAGAAGCCTATAATCAATTTCTCCGTGAAGCAAGGGATCTTTTCCATCGAGAAGGTTTTGAAATTTCTACTGCGCTTGCCCCTAAAACAAGCGCAACACAGCAAGGCAGATGGTACGAAGCTCATGATTACAGGGCACATGGCCAAATTGTAGACTTTGTTGTTCTCATGACATATGAATGGGGATATAGCGGGGGCCCGGCTCAAGCCGTTTCTCCAATCGGGCCTGTTCGGGATGTGATTGAATATGCTTTGACTGAAATGCCTGCAAATAAAATTGTCATGGGCCAGAATTTATATGGGTATGACTGGACGCTTCCGTATACAGCAGGGGGAACTCCAGCAAGAGCGATAAGCCCCCAGCAAGCCATTGTCATAGCCACTCAAAATAATGCCGCCATTCAGTATGACCAAACCGCTCAAGCGCCTTTCTTCCGCTATACTGATGCAGAAAACAGAAGACACGAGGTATGGTTTGAGGATGCCCGCTCAATCCAAGCAAAATTTAATCTCATTAAAGAGTTGAATTTAAGAGGCATCAGCTATTGGAAGCTTGGTCTATCTTTCCCGCAAAACTGGCTGTTGCTGTCTGATCAATTCAATATTGTTAAAAAGACGTTTCGATAATTTGGAAACGTCTTTTTTTCATGGGGGCACCCGAGCGTTGTGATACAATATGAAGGTCGGTAACTGACGAACGTTTTTCAGAAATAAGGAGGATTCCGATGAATACAGCCCCTTTTATCGCAATAGAAGGTCCTATCGGGGCAGGAAAAACAACCCTCGCAACGATGCTCTCACAAGAGCTTGGTTTCCCTATGATCAATGAGATTGTTGAGGATAACCCGTACCTTGATAAGTTTTATGACAATATCGAGGAATGGAGTTTCCAGCTTGAGATGTTTTTTCTCTGTCACAGATACAAACAGCTTGAAGACACCAGTAATCACTTTTTAAAAAAGGGACAGCCTGTGATAGCTGATTATCACATTTATAAAAATGTCATTTTTGCGGAACGCACCCTGTCTCAACATCAGCTGGAAAAATACAAAAAGATTTATCGCCTGCTAACAGATGATCTGCCAAAGCCGAATTTCATCATTTACATAAAGGCTAGTCTGCCCACATTGTTACATCGCATTGAAAAACGCGGACGTCCCTTTGAGAAAAAAATTGAAACAAGCTATTTAGAGCAGCTGATCGCAGATTATGAAGTCGCCATCAAACAACTGCAGGAGGCAGACCCTGAACTTACAGTGTTAACGATAGATGGTGATTCAAAAGACTTCGTTTTGAATAAGAGCGACTTTGAACGCATTGCCGCCCATGTAAAGGAGCTTATCATATGAAAGACCATCATATTCCTAAAAATTCAATTATCACAGTAGCCGGAACAGTAGGTGTCGGAAAATCGACTTTAACAAAAGCTTTGGCTAAAAGGCTTGGATTTAAAACCTCTTTAGAGGAAGTCGATCATAATCCATACTTAGAAAAGTTCTATCATGATTTTGAACGTTGGAGTTTTCATCTGCAAATTTACTTCTTAGCTGAACGATTCAAAGAACAGAAAACGATTTTTGAAGCTGGCGGAGGATTTGTACAGGATCGTTCTATTTATGAAGACACAGGAATATTCGCGAAAATGCATGCTGACAAAGGGACTATGTCAAAGATTGATTACAAAACCTACACAAGCCTTTTCGAAGCAATGGTTATGACACCGTATTTCCCACATCCAGATGTATTGATCTATTTGGAGGGAGATCTGGACAACGTTTTAAACCGGATTGAAGAACGGGGCCGTGAAATGGAGCTTCAGACAAACCGTTCTTATTGGGAAGAAATGCATACGCGCTATGAAAACTGGATAAGTGGTTTTAACGCCTGCCCTGTTTTAAAGCTTCGCATTGAGGATTATGATCTGCTGAACGACGAAAGCTCAATTGAAAACATTGTCGATCAAATCGCTTCAGTTATTTCTGAAAATCAAATAAAGTGAATCTCAACTGAGATTCACTTTTTCATTATAATAAAAAATCCATTGCATCGAATGCAATGGATAAAACAATCTCCAATATATGCTTGTGTTTCATTAGAATTAAAATCAATATGGCGGAGGAAGAGGGATTCGAACCCCCGCGGGCTTTGACACCCCTGTCGGTTTTCAAGACCGATCCCTTCAGCCGGACTTGGGTATTCCTCCGTATCGACAAGACTTACTATATCATGAATGTTCTTATATGGTCAAGCATTTTCAAAAACTTTTTTTGTTTTTATAAAAATGTCCTGTTTATACAGGCAAAAAGGCGTACCTTGTCAGGCACACCTTTTCGGGAATTTACGGTTTCAATACTTCTTTATTCCCCATATAAGGGCGAAGCACTTTCGGAATGACGACACTTCCGTCTTCCTGCTGATAATTTTCTAGGATAGCGGCAACTGTTCTTCCAACTGCCAGACCTGAACCATTCAGTGTGTGTACATGCTCAGGCTTGCCTTTCGCTTCACGTCTAAAACGAATGTTCGCCCGTCTTGCCTGAAATGCTTCGAAGTTGCTGCAAGAAGAGATTTCACGATACGTGTCCTGGCTTGGAATCCAAACTTCGATATCGTATTTTTTCGCCGCCGTAAAGCCTAGATCACCCGTACACATGCTCATGACACGGTACGGAAGCTCAAGCAGCTGAAGTACTCGTTCTGCTTGGTTTGTGAGCTTCTCTAATTCATCATAAGAATCTTCAGGCTTCACAAACTTCACAAGTTCAACTTTATTAAATTGGTGCTGACGGATTAACCCGCGTGTATCACGCCCCGCTGAACCCGCTTCAGAACGGAAGCAGGCACTGAATGCCGCATAGTTAATAGGCAGGCTGTCACCTGAAAGGATTTCATCACGATGCATGTTTGTAATCGGTACTTCCGCTGTCGGAATTAAGAAGTAATCTTCTTCTCTGATTTTAAACGCATCCTCTTCGAATTTAGGAAGCTGACCCGTTCCCGTCATGCTTGCGCGGTTCACCATATAAGGCGGGATTACTTCAGTATAGTTATACTCATCTACATGCAGATCAAGCATAAAGTTATACAGTGCACGCTCCAGACGGGCACCTAACCCTTTATAGAAGACGAAACGGCTTCCTGTTACTTTTGCTGCACGTTCAAAGTCAAGAATCCCCAGCTCGTCTGCGATATCCCAGTGCGGCTTCGGCTCGTAAGCAAAAGAAGGCTTTTCGCCCCATTGACGAACTTCTATATTGTCGTCTTCTGTTTCACCGACAGGGACAGACTCATGCGGAATGTTTGGGATAGAAAGAAGGATATGATCAAGCTCCGATTCCACTGTTCTTAACTCTTCATCAAGTTGTTTAATGTCCTCGCTGACTTCACGCATTTCTTTAATGATGTGATCCGCGTCTTTTTTCTCACGTTTCAGTACAGCAACCTGCTGAGATACTTCATTCCGTTTTCCTTTTAACTCTTCAACTTTACCGATAAGCTCTCGTCTTCTATCGTCCAGCGCCTCAAACTTATCAAAATCAGTTAAGTCTTCGCCTTTGTGTACAAGCTTGGCTTTAATGTCTTGAAAATTTGCTCTTAGCATCTTTGTATCAAGCATGCGAAACACTCCTTTTATAAAATTAGTCGAAAATAAAAAGAGCCCTCATCCCCATAAAGGGACGAGAGCTCTCGCGTTGCCACCCTGATTGAAAACAAGCCAGAGACTCGTTTTCCACTTTCACACATAACGGTTATCCCGTAAATGCCTACTTATTTCAGCATTTCGCTCAAGGATGGATTCAGACAGCATCTTTCACCGATTCGCACCAACCATCGGCTCTCTTAGAAAGAGGGGCTTCTTACTAGTTCCAATCAACGCTTTTCGATCTTTATTTGTGCTTATAATGTACTATAAGTTTCCACAGCTTTCAACTGTTTTATACAAGTGCTTTCTGCTTGTATTCCTCAACCATTTGAACAAACAGCTGTGTCACTCGGTGATCTTCTGTCAGCTCCGGATGGAACGAGCAGCCCAAGAATTGATCCTGTTTAGCAGCTACAATACGGCCATTATGCTCCGAAAGAACTTCGACATTTTCACCAGCTTCTAAAATATGCGGCGCACGGATGAATACCCCAGTAAAAGGCTTGTCCAGCCCCTTGATTGTTAAATCAGCTTCAAAACTGTCAACCTGCCGGCCAAACGAATTGCGTTCAACAACCACATTCAGCAGACCTAAATGAGGATTATCTGAACCAGCAATTTCTTTTGCTAATATAATTAATCCAGCGCATGTTCCAAACATTGGTTTTCCCTGAGCAGCAAATTTACGAAGAGGCTCCATGAATTGATACGTATCAATCAAACGGCGCATCGTTGTGCTTTCTCCACCAGGCAAAATCAGCCCGTCAACTTCATTCAGCTGCTCCGGACGTTTAACGACAAGACCAGCCACGCCGCATGCTTCAATTGCACGGATATGCTCTCTAACTGCTCCTTGAAGTCCTAGTACTCCTATTGTTAACATGTCAGCAGCGCTCCTATATTCCTACCAGCCGCGTTCTTGCATACGCTGTTCTGGAAGTAAGTTTGAGATTTCAATCCCTTTCATTGCAGTACCAAGCTCTTTAGAAAGCTCAGCAATCAATTTGTAATCAGTGTAGTGAGTTGTTGCTTCGACAATTGCTTTCGCAAATTTAGCAGGGTTGTCTGATTTAAAAATACCAGAGCCAACAAATACTCCGTCAGCACCAAGCTGCATCATGAGAGCAGCATCAGCAGGAGTTGCTACGCCGCCGGCCGCAAAGTTTACGACAGGAAGCTTGCCGTCTTTTTTAATTTGAAGGAGAAGCTCGTAAGGAGCGCCTAAGTTTTTCGCTTCTGTCATGAGTTCATCTTCACTCATCGCAACGACTTTGCGAACTTGAGCGTTTACTTTGCGCATATGGCGAACAGCTTCAACGATGTTCCCTGTTCCAGGCTCACCTTTCGTACGAAGCATAGAAGCACCTTCAGCGATACGGCGCGTTGCTTCACCAAGATCACGGCAGCCGCAGACGAAAGGAACTGTGTATTCATTTTTATTTAAATGAAATTCTTCGTCAGCCGGAGTCAGAACTTCACTTTCATCAATATAGTCAACACCCATAGCTTCCAGCACACGCGCTTCAACAATATGTCCGATACGCGCTTTTGCCATTACCGGGATAGATACTGCATTCATTACTTCTTCCACGATTGTAGGGTCAGCCATACGGGCAACTCCTCCAGCCGCGCGAATATCAGCTGGTACACGCTCCAGCGCCATTACAGCGACAGCTCCAGCTTCTTCAGCAATTTTCGCTTGTTCCGCATTGATGACGTCCATGATGACGCCGCCCTTTTGCATTTCTGCCATTCCGCGTTTTACACGTTCAGTACCTGTTTGAGCCATTTCTTGGTCCCCCTAATCAAGGTATAGTTATATGATTTCTAGTCCTTATTGTATCCTAGAAATCCAATAATTCATATGGATATATATCATTTTATTCGGTTTTTAGCGCTTTGAAAATCATTTTTTATTAAAAATTGGGTTTTTTCAGTATATTAAGCGAAAGAGCCCTAATACAAATCAGAGCTCTATCAATTGATTAAAACCAGCCGGTTACCGTATCAACAATACTTCCCCAAATGCCAGCGAAAAATCCGCCGATACTGCGCATTGTCAGAACAAACCAGTTTGCTTTTTCTACTTTTTCTTTTGTAACAAGGTCTACACCAGCCAGATTGCCGTTAAGGAATCCGTAATCCTTTTCATCACCTGTATATTCAGCAGTCAGTTTCCCAACCTTCGTTCCTTTTTTCACAGGAGCGGTTAGCGTATCTTTATTTAATGTGACCTTCGCCTTGTAATTCTTTTCTTCACCATTCTTGACAGGAAGAGAGAATGCTTTGTTTGTCACAATGCCTACTTCTTTCTCTTTACCCTTATCAACTGAAATCGTTTTGTGGCCTTTTACTTGATCGCCTTCAGCGTAAATTTCTTTCATGGAGAAATTGTCGAAAGCATAATCGAACATTTTTTTCGTCTCATCGAAACGGCCTGTATGAAGGTTGCCCTTTGCGTTCAACACAACAGTAATGACGCGCATTCCGTTGAGTTCAGCTGTTCCTGTGAAACATGAACCCGCAGAGTCTGTAG
The DNA here is from genome assembly GCF_004116955.1 of Bacillus vallismortis. Taxonomy (NCBI): domain Bacteria; kingdom Bacillati; phylum Bacillota; class Bacilli; order Caryophanales; family Bacillaceae; genus Bacillus; species Bacillus vallismortis. The sequence goes on from NZ_CP026362.1 coordinate 3,562,256, forward strand.
AACCTGTTTTCAATCCATCCACAGTCGCTTTTTTATACTCGCTGACGAGCCCTTTCAGCATGAAGTTCCAGTTGGGCATGTCCATTTCATCATCGGTGCCCTCTCTGAACTTCGTTTTGGCGATACTGGAAGTCTCCAAAACCTCAGGGTAGTCAGTAATCAAATGATCTGCAAGAATCGCCATATCCTTAGCAGAAACTTCACTTTCTTCATCTGCGCTTGTCCCCTCAGGCTGATGCCCGTGAAGATCTTTGTTTTCAAGACCTGTTGCGTTAACAAATTTGTAATCTGTTAAGCCAAGTTCTTTCGCTTTTGCATTCATTCTTTTAACAAACTCAGTTTCAGAACCCGCAACGATTTCTGCAATCCCGATAGCAGCGGCATTTGCAGAATAAATTGCTGTAGCTTGATAAAGTTCTTTTACTGTGTACTTCCCGTCCTTACGAAGAGGAACGTTTGATAAGCTGTTATCTTGGGAAATCTCATACACATAATCATCAGGCGTATAGGTTTGGTCCCATTTTACTTTTCCTTGGTCAATTGCTTCTAATAACAGATACTCTGTCATCATTTTTGTCATACTTGCAATTGGCAATCTTTCATCTGCATTTTTACTGTACAGAATTTTACCTGAAGAAGCTTCGATCATAATAGCAGCTGATGCATTGATATCAATTGGATCGCTGGCTGCATTTGCTTTTGACATCGGAGCCAGGCAAGTCACAAATAGTGTTAATATAACCAATGACATCAATATCCGTTTACATTTCATGATGTTCAATCGTATGACCTCCGTATTTCATTTTCTTCATCTATAATTAAGCCGTTAAAGGACATTTTTAAAGCACAACAGTATAAATTTTATCATAATCAGGATTAAAAAAATAGACAGAGTCAGAGACCCTGTCAAATGTTTTTAATTTGTAACATTTTATTATGAAATTGTATAGTTCGGTGATTCTTTTGTAATCTGCACATCGTGCGGATGGCTTTCACGAAGTCCTGCGCCAGTCATGCGAATGAACTGAGCTTCTTCTCTTAAAGCTAGAAGATCTTTGGATCCGCAATATCCCATACCGGAACGAAGACCGCCGACTAGCTGATAAACAGTTTCTTCAACTGGTCCTTTGTAAGGTGTGCGTCCTTCAATTCCTTCAGGAACGAATTTTTTGTTTTCTTCTTGGAAGTAACGGTCTTTACTTCCTTTTTCCATTGCAGCAACTGATCCCATACCGCGGTAAACTTTAAATCTTCTGCCTTGGTAGATTTCAGTTTCCCCAGGACTTTCTGACGTGCCTGCAAGCAAGCTGCCGAGCATAACAGCATGTCCGCCGGCTGCCAATGCTTTCGTGATATCGCCAGAGAATTTAATTCCGCCGTCTGCAATGATTGTCTTGCCGTGTTTTCTTGCTTCAGTCGCACAATCATAAATCGCTGTAATTTGCGGAACACCGACACCCGCCACCACGCGTGTAGTACAAATTGAACCAGGTCCGATTCCAACTTTGACAACGTCTACTCCAGCTTCGATAAGAGCTCTTGTCGCTTCAGCTGTTGCCACGTTTCCAGCAATAATATTTAATTCAGGATACGTTTCACGAATTTTTGTTACTGTGTTTACTACCCCTTGAGAGTGTCCGTGAGCTGTGTCGATAACAATGACATCAACATTGGCTTCGACAAGCTTTTTGACACGAGTCATTGTATCGCCAGTTACGCCAACTGCCGCACCAACGATCAGACGGCCGTGAATGTCTTTAGATGAGTTCGGGAACTCAATAACTTTTTCAATGTCTTTAATTGTGATAAGACCTTTTAATTTATTCTGGTCATCAACGAGAGGAAGCTTTTCAATTTTATGTTTCTGCAAAATCTTTTCAGCCTCATCCAAAGTCGTTCCTACAGGTGCAGTGACGAGTTCTTCTTTCGTCATGACATCGCTGATTTTCATAGAGTAGTCAGAAATAAAACGAAGATCACGGTTTGTAATAATTCCGACGAGCTTTTGATCTTCTTCGTTATTTACAATCGGAACACCGGAAATTCTGTATTTCCCCATCAAATGCTCCGCATCAAATACTTGGTGATCAGGAGTTAAAAAGAAGGGATTTGTGATAACTCCGCGCTCAGAACGCTTAACTTTATCAACTTGTTCAGCCTGTTGTTCAATGGACATGTTTTTATGAATGATGCCCAAGCCGCCCTGTCTAGCCATTGCAATCGCCATTGCTGATTCTGTTACAGTGTCCATACCTGCGCTGATGACAGGAATATTCAGCTTTAACGTTTTTGTAAGTTCTACAGATAAATCCACATCACGCGGAAGCACCTCTGACTTGGCTGGCAAAAGCAGCACATCGTCGAACGTTAAGCCTTCTTTTGAAAATTTACTTTCCCACATTAGTAAATCCCCCTCTTTTCGGCAAAATATTATATGTAGATTATCAACTAGCCAAGAGCATGTCAAGGAAGCGGAAAAGAGTTGAAATATTTAGATAATGGAAAGGATAAAGAAATACATATGACATATCATAAGTGGAAAGACTTAGGGCTATTTTACTCCATTGAATCAACCCAGAAATTTCTAGAGAAAACTTATATGTTAAACGGCATTGATGAAGCGAAAAAAAACTCCTATAAAAACAGTGAGCGATTTATTTATTTCTTAAAGCATGCTGAATCGTTTTATGAACAAGCCTCATCTTCTCCTTTGGAAATCAAACCGATTCTCTTATTTTACGGAATGGCACAGCTTATCAAAGCATGTCTAATTACACGTGATCCTCATTATCCAAGCCATACATCAGTACTGGCACACGGCGTAACAACAAGAAAGCGAAAGAAACAGAATTATTGTTTTAGCGATGATGAAGTAAAGATACAACGGAACGGCCTATGCATACATTTCATGAAACACTTATTTGGACAATCGGATATAGTGGATGAACGGTATACCATGAAAACATTATTAATGGCGATTCCAGAACTAAGTGATACTTTCTATTTTCAAAAGAAAGAACGGTATTTGACAAAAGTCGAGAAGGAGAGGGACAGGATTTCGGTGCCAGAGCATGTGGTCATCAATTATAAAATGTCTGATGCAAGATTTGCCGAATATATGAACCATTATTTTCAATGGTCTTTTGCAAAGAAAAATGAACACGGGCTGCTGTTTGACATTTCACTGCAAGACACGAAGCCATGGACATCGACCGGCTTGTTATATGACATGGGAAAAAACCAATATTATATCCCGTCTAAAAGAGAGCAATTTCTGAGACTTCCTGAAATGGCAATTCATTATTTAATTTTATACAATATAGGGATGATTGCGAGGTATGAGACGGAGTGGTGGTATGAGCTGTTAACCCAGCATATAAGCGATGATTACGTACTAATTCAGCAGTTTTTATTAGTGACTGAAAATAAATTCCCGACATACACATTACAACTTCTTCTTCAATGTTGACAAACAAAAAACCCAGCTCAATGAGCTGGGTTTTACCTTGCTTGGCGGCGTCCTACTCTCACAGGGGGAAACCCCCGACTACCATCGGCGCTGAAGAGCTTAACTTCCGTGTTCGGCATGGGAACGGGTGTGACCTCTTCGCTATCGCCACCAAACAAATGCCTTCAGGATGAAGGTACTGGGCGTTTCTCACAGGATGTGAGAGCCCTTAGCGGAGTTTCTTTCCGCCTTTTAGAGAGATGTTCTCTCAAAACTAGATAACAGATATGACATCAATCAAAATGTGGTTAAGTCCTCGATCGATTAGTATCTGTCAGCTCCATGTGTCGCCACACTTCCACCTCAGACCTATCAACCTGATCATCTTTCAGGGATCTTACTTCCTTGCGGAATGGGAAATCTCATCTTGAGGGGGGCTTCATGCTTAGATGCTTTCAGCACTTATCCCGTCCGCACATAGCTACCCAGCGATGCCCTTGGCAGAACAACTGGTACACCAGCGGTGCGTCCATCCCGGTCCTCTCGTACTAAGGACAGCTCCTCTCAAATTTCCTGCGCCCGCGACGGATAGGGACCGAACTGTCTCACGACGTTCTGAACCCAGCTCGCGTACCGCTTTAATGGGCGAACAGCCCAACCCTTGGGACCGACTACAGCCCCAGGATGCGATGAGCCGACATCGAGGTGCCAAACCTCCCCGTCGATGTGGACTCTTGGGGGAGATAAGCCTGTTATCCCCGGGGTAGCTTTTATCCGTTGAGCGATGGCCCTTCCATGCGGAACCACCGGATCACTAAGCCCGACTTTCGTCCCTGCTCGACTTGTAGGTCTCGCAGTCAAGCTCCCTTGTGCCTTTACACTCTGCGAATGATTTCCAACCATTCTGAGGGAACCTTTGGGCGCCTCCGTTACCTTTTAGGAGGCGACCGCCCCAGTCAAACTGCCCACCTGACACTGTCTCCCCGCCCGATAAGGGCGGCGGGTTAGAAGGTCAATACAGCCAGGGTAGTATCCCACCGATGCCTCCACCGAAGCTGGCGCTCCGGTTTCCAAGGCTCCTACCTATCCTGTACAAGCTGTACCAACATTCAATATCAGGCTGCAGTAAAGCTCCACGGGGTCTTTCCGTCCTGTCGCGGGTAACCTGCATCTTCACAGGTACTATAATTTCACCGAGTCTCTCGTTGAGACAGTGCCCAGATCGTTGCGCCTTTCGTGCGGGTCGGAACTTACCCGACAAGGAATTTCGCTACCTTAGGACCGTTATAGTTACGGCCGCCGTTTACTGGGGCTTCAATTCGCACCTTCGCTTACGCTAAGCGCTCCTCTTAACCTTCCAGCACCGGGCAGGCGTCAGCCCCTATACTTCGCCTTACGGCTTCGCAGAGACCTGTGTTTTTGCTAAACAGTCGCCTGGGCCTATTCACTGCGGCTCTCTCGGGCTTGCACCCTAACAGAGCACCCCTTCTCCCGAAGTTACGGGGTCATTTTGCCGAGTTCCTTAACGAGAGTTCTCTCGATCACCTTAGGATTCTCTCCTCGCCTACCTGTGTCGGTTTGCGGTACGGGCACCTCTCACCTCGCTAGAGGCTTTTCTTGGCAGTGTGGAATCAGGAACTTCGCTACTATATTTCGCTCGCCATCACAGCTCAGCCTTATGGGAAACGGATTTGCCTATTTCCCAGCCTAACTGCTTGGACGCGGATATCCAATACCGCGCTTACCCTATCCTCCTGCGTCCCCCCATTGCTCAAATGGTGAGGAGGTGGTACAGGA